>JABDLH010000280.1 GCA_013003145.1 Flavobacteriaceae bacterium
GCCTTATAGGTACTCCTGGCATAATGGTCTGCCTCGTATTCAAATTTTCTCGAGATATAATTCATCAACAGTCCGGTGCATTCAGATACCGGGCTGTACAGTAATCCGAACCCGACCATCGCAGCGTGGAAACTAGGCTGAGAAACCCCTATGGCGAGGGAGAACTCCGGGTTGTTGATAAAGAGCGATAAGAGGAAAAGGGTGAGCCCTGTAGTCAGAATTGCTGCCGCAAGGTTAACCAGGATATGGTTCTTCTTATAATGACCAACTTCATGGGCCAGTACTGCGACAATTTCTTCTTCTTCCAGGTCATCGACCAGGGTGTCAAACAATGTAACCCGCTTTTCTTTCCCGAAGCCGGAGAAGTAGGCATTGGCCTTTGTCGACCTTTTGGAACCGTCAATGATGAATATGTTTTTTAATTCAAAACCTACCGTAGCAGCATAGGTTTCAATTTTATCTCTAAGTGATCCGTCCGCCAGTGGTGTTTGCTTGTTGAACAAAGGAACGATCAATTTGCTGTAGAATAAGTTCATGAATACGGTAAAGATGGCTATAAGTAGCCAGGCATATAGCCAGAACCATGATCCGCTTAGCTGGTACAATAAGATAACTGCAGACAGTATACCCCCTCCGATGACGGCCATAAGTATCCAGCCCTTTAATTTGTCGAGGAAGAACAGGCGGGGAGTGGTTTTATTGAAACCGAAACGCTCCTCGATGACAAAAGTGTGGTAATAAGAAAATGGCAACGTCAGCAGATCCGTACCGATAAAAATCAGCCCAAAGAACAAGAGGGCCATAGGGATAGGACTTTCTGTAATGCTCCTGACCCATTGATCAATGATCTCAAATCCTCCGAAAAGCAGGACGGCAAGAGTCAGTAGTAAGGAAAAAGTAGAAGTGACCAGTCCAAATCTATAATTACTGTGCTTGTAGGCTTGTGATTTAGCGTACTGCTCTTCCTCATACACATCGGAGAGCGAAGGCGGGATGGCATCCTTAAAATGACGGGCATTCAGGTAATTCAGCCAGGTTTCCCATAAAAATTGCAGGATAAGCAGGCTGATAATAATTAAGAATAAGGTCTGGTGATTCATACCGGTGGTTGTGGTGCTTGAGGTTAAATGAAGATCATCCCTGTGGGAATCCCCTTTGCCGCATTGCCTCAAATATAAGTATTGCGGCTGATACGGAAACATTCATAGAGTCGATCGCTCCCTGCATCGGGATGATGATATTTTCATCCGCCCTGGTCAGCCATTCATCGCTGAGGCCGTCTGCCTCTGTGCCCACAACTATGGCTCCTCCCAGACTTAAATCCATTTCATGGTAGGGCTTGGAAGCACTTAATGCAGCGCACCAGATCTTCAGCTTTTGCTGTTTTAAAAATGCAATGATCTCTTCGGTGCTACCGGTTGCCACGGGTACACTGAAAAGACAACCAACACTGGAACGTATAATATTGGGATTATAGAGATCTGTCCTGGGATTGGCGATCAGTACAGCGTCCAGGGCTGCCGCATCCGCCGTTCGAAGCAATGCCCCTATATTACCTGGTTTCTCCGGTGCTTCAGCTACGAGAACAAGGGGGTGTTTGCGTTTAAAAACTAAACTGTCCAGTTGATGTTCACCGGAATGCATTAACGCTATTACTCCCTCGGTACCACCACGGTATGCGATTTTACGGTAAATTTGTATAGAGACATGGACAAGGTGTTCCGGAACACCCTGTTTTTGGAGGAGTCTATCCCTGCTTTCCTGATCTAATAAATCCGGGCAGATTATTAGCGTCTCCGTCCGGTACCCGGCATCCAGGGCCAGTTCCAGCTCCCGGCTTCCTTCAAGGACGAAAAGACCGCTTTTACGCCGTTCTCTTGATTTATCCTGGAGGGCTGTGATTTGCTTGACTAAGGGATTTTGAAGACTACTGACTTCTGTGATTCTGATCATAGGAACAAAAGTAGTGTAAAGCGTAAACATGTCAGAACATTAACGACTAACGATAAAACTATACTATGAAGCTGTTATTCCCACTATTGATCATAGCACTTCTTGGAGCCTCATGTAAGGAAGTTAAAGACGATTCAAAGGATAAGAAGGAGGCACAAATTGATACTGCCGCTAGTGCAGCAAACAGCTATCCCGATGCCTTGACCCAGGTGTTTGAAGCACACGGGGGTCTCGATATCTGGAAGCTTCAACGTACCTTAAAATTTACGCTGCCTAAGAAAAACACGGACGAAGTCCATACTATTGACTTGTACTCGAGGAAAGACAGGATTGATGCAACGGATTACAGTATGGGCTTTGACGGTGAAGACGTATGGCTGCATGACCCCATGAATAAGTACGAGGGAGACCCGGTCTTCTATCACAACCTGATGTTTTATTTTTACGCCATGCCTTTTGTCCTTGCTGATGATGGGATAGAATATCAAAAAGCCGAACCGCTCAAATTTGAGGGAATGTCCTACCAGGGATACCGGATACAATACGAGCCTGGGGTAGGGGTAAGTCCGGAAGATGAATATTATTTATACTACGACCCCGGAACTATGCGAATGGAATGGCTGGGATATACGGTGACCTATGGAAAAGATGGCCCTTCAGATGATGTTCACTGGATCCGCTATAACGATTGGCAGCTGATCAATGGGGTGTACCTCCCTGCATCCATTTCGTGGTACAATTACGAGAATGGAAAACCGACGGATATGAGGAACAAGGTAATTTTTAAGAATATCAACCTCAGGTCAACTCCCATGGATCCGTCTTTTTTCAAAAAGCCGGAAGGGGCGGAGATCGCTATCCAGGAATAAATTTAAATCAATGCACTTCCTTACGTTGGTAGGCTATAATCAGGGAAACCACCCTGTTATAACTTAAAATGCCATCCTTCTGCTTGTTAGCATGGAGGTAAGAATTGAAAATGGCCTTAAAAACAGGTTCGGTTGGATTTTCATAGGATCGCCAAAACTCATCCATCTCCTCGTAATTTTTTTGTACCCCGGGATTAAGATCCTGGTATAGAGACCGGGACAGGTCCGGGTCTGTACGTCTCAAATGCGCCAGGCAGTAGCCGAGGGCGTAAGCATTAGCGGCATATGTAAGGTATGGGTCATTATTGTGAAGCGTGACCAGGTACCCTATGAAATTGGTTTCATTCTCTGCAGAATAGCCCAATTGGTGGCCTATCTCATGACCATATACAATTGGAGCCCTGAAAGCAGGAAGCAAGCGGTTCACCTGCCCTTCATTGGTAAAGGGATTAAGGTAGCCGCCATAACCCATATAACTCAGCATTTTGCTGTAGAGGGAGGTTTTTATACTGGCAGGTGCATAGTGAACAAAATCCATCCCCCTGGCCAGGTCCCTGTACCCCTGCAGGGTCAGCTGCCTGATCTCATTTTTCGTGTATGGAACATGAACCCTTTGTAGGCTGTCCCCGGTTAGCGATAGTTGTTGTTCGTTTGTAATAGCAATAAGTTCGCGAGTGTATGTGATAACCTCCTCATTAGTGACCATATCTTTTAATTCTAGCCTTTCAGCTAATGGGACTCGGTGGTAATTGAGCCCCCACAAGAGGTGAAAACTGAAATAGGCGACAGAAAGTACAAAGAAAATATCCTTGGCAAGACCGGCTAAATTATATCGGATCTCGTGCCTGTTCCTGATGAGGTAGCCCATAGCTACGAGCCCGGTGGCGGTGTAAAGCAGATCACCCACAGAAAAAGGAACCCAACCATAGAGCGTCCTCAGGGCAGAAGAGATGTATGGGTATATCCCAAGGCTGTAATACTCCTCAATCCATCCCGGTTTACTATGCAGATAGCGTACGATAAGGATCTGGGGGATAAGGGAGAAAGCGATATAATTTTTCAACTTACTTTTCACGGCTTTAAATTTAACCATTTCAGTTCCACAGTCTTGTTTCTATCAGTAATTTTGCGATTAAATTGTTTACTATGAATAAAAATATCGAAGTCCTGGAGCCTGCAGGAGTATGGAAGAATTTTGTGAAATTGAACGAGGTACCCCGGCCATCCAAGAAGGAGGAGCGGGTGATTGCATTTATGATGGAGTTTGGCAGGGCTCTTAACTTGGAAACCATTAAAGACAGCATAGGTAACGTTATTATCCGTAAGCCGGCAACCGCCGGGATGGAAGACCGCCCTATGGTTACCTTACAGTCGCACCTGGATATGGTTCACCAGAAAAACTCGGATACCAGTTTTGATTTTGATAAGGAAGGTATACGGATGAAAGTGTCCGGGGAGTGGGTAAAAGCCGAAGGAACCACGCTTGGTGCTGATAATGGAATGGGAGTTGCCGCAATTATGGCGTTGCTAGAGAGCACTGATATTCCGCACCCCCCGCTTGAAGCTTTATTTACTATTGATGAAGAGACGGGCATGACGGGTGCAAAAGGATTGGAAAAGGACACCCTTGAAGGAGAAATTTTGCTGAACCTGGACACGGAAGAAGATGATGAGATTGATATAGGATGCGCAGGTGGTGTAGATATTACTGCCCAACGTGATTACAGGGAAGTGGAACTGACGGATGATCACGAGATCTATCAACTGGTGGTCCGTGGTTTACAAGGTGGTCATAGCGGTATGGACATCGATAAGGGATTGGGGAATGCCAATAAAATTATGAACAGGCTGCTGGCAGGATTGACGGAAAGCCTGGAAATACGGATCAACAGTATTCACGGTGGAGGCCTCAGGAATGCCATCCCGAGAGAAAGTAAAGCAATTATCGCGGTACCGGCTGCAAGGACAGAACAGCTGCAATCCCGTTTGGAAGCCATTTCCGATGAGATCACGG
>JABDLH010000279.1 GCA_013003145.1 Flavobacteriaceae bacterium
GCCTTGATGGGGGTGGCATTTTACGGGCTGCAGGGAACCGCCCTCGGGATCGCTGTAGTGAGCTTGTTATTGCTTTACAGTATAGCCAGCGGGGTTTCTTCTGTCGCCTTCAAGGATGTTATGGGGAAGACGATTCCTAAAGGAAACAGGGGACGATTATTAGCAACTAGAGCTACCGGGGGTGGGGTATTGACGCTGATATTCGGTTTAATACTGTATTTTTTCCTGAGAGAACAGGATACCATGGGAATCCTATTCATACTGCTGGGCCTTGCCACCTTGCTCTGGGTGCTTGCGGGCTTGTTCTTTTTATGGATAGAAGAGGAAAAAGGGGCTACAGAGGGTGGCAGAACACCATTCCAGGAATTCAGGAAAGGATGGAAATTACTCGGAAAGGATACCAACCTGAGAACGTTTATTCTCGCCAGGGCTTTCCTGATGGCCATTCCCCTTGCTCAGCCATTTTTCGTGATTATCGGGAGAAAGAATACTGATGCCGACCTGTCCGGTCTTGGACTGTTTGTCGTCGCTTCCGGGATCGCAGCCCTGGTTTCCAGTCCATTCTGGGGTAAACTGGCAGACTGGTCTTCCAGAAAACTAATGATAGGTATTGGTGCCTTTGGAATCTTAAATTGCTTACTGGTCCTGGGTTTTACCTACCTGCCGGGTGATTACAAGTCCATCTACCTGTTTGCCCCCCTGATCCTCTTTAATATGATGGCTCATGGTGGAGCAAGGCTGAGTCGAAAGACCTACCTTACCGATTATGCGCCCGAGGAGGAGCGCCCCTTGTACGTGGCATTGTCTAATACTTTTATTGGCCTGTTTACAGTACTTACGGCCGGGATAGGTTTCCTTGCCGAATGGTTCAGTACGGACTTCCTGCTCTATTTCCTGTTGGGGATGCTGCTGGTGAGTATGGTGCTTAGTTACCGGCTCCGGGAGGTCTAGCCGTGGATGGTTTCACTTTTACCGAGATCCTTCATGATTTTGGCTTCGTAATCGAGCAACTCCTGCCATTTCTGGTCCACCTCTTTCCGGTCCCCAAACTTTCTTGCAAAGTTCAGGAAGAGGGTATAATGCCCCGCTTCGCTTACCATTAATTTCCTGTAAAACTCGGCCAGTTCTTTATCTTCGAGCTCTTCGGATAATAGTCGGAAACGCTCACAGCTCCTCGCCTCGATCAAAGCGGCATAGAGAAGCCTGTGTACCAACTGTGTGATACGGCTACCACCTTTTGGAAAGAATTTCATCAACTGGATCACGTATTCATCTTTCCGGTACCTTCCTAGCTTCTTACCCCTTGCCAGGATACGGTCATGTACCATTTTAAAATGTCCCATTTCTTCACGTGAAAGTGCGATCATTTCCTGTACCAACTCAGGGTATTCCGGGTAAGTAACGATGAATGAAATTGCTGTACTGGCCGCTTTTTGCTCACAGTAGGCGTGATCGGTAAGGATCTCATCAATATTCTTGGAAACTATATTCACCCATCGTGGGTCTGTTGGTAATTTAAGTCCGAGCATGGAATAATCTTTTAATGCAAAAATAACAAGAATAGATTCATCTCTCTACCATCCTAATTCTGGGCAGAAAAGAATTTAATGATTAGATTTGTGAGCCTTGATATCTCCTTCCCCCTTCGAGGAATAATATCATCTTTTAGCGAACACAGTAAAACCGACGAGACTAACCTATGTATTCAGAAAATACGGGGCCTGTTCTGGCCAAAATTCTTAGTTTAAACCTGGATCAGGACACTATGGAGTGGTGGCAAAAGCAGCTACAGCAGTTAACAGAAACTCCATCTGCCCGGCAACTCTACCTAACCTACAGTTTACTGGGAAGTAAGCTTACAGGCGATTCCCCTGAATACCCAGGGAATTCAACCCCTGAGACGAATTATTTAAAGCTGCAAGGAGCTAATACCCTGCAGGTCGCCAGGATTTACTTGTTGGTTTATGCACTGGAAACAGACCGTGAGTTTTATCTTCCTAAAGTCCAGAAATTAATAGAACTGGCGGATACCGGTGAAATGGCGACCTTTCTGAAATTCCTGGTTTTGCTACCTGGAGCTAAAGAATTCAAGTTTTCAGCCGTTGAGGCACTCCGTACCAATATCGCTACGGTATTTGATGCCATTGCACTTGATAATCCCTATCCCGCCTTGTATTTTAACGATCAGCAATGGAACCAGATGTACCTGAAAGCTGCATTTATGCAAAGGGACCTGGGTAAGATTCAAAGTGTGAATGAAAGGGGAAATAAAGACCTTTCGCGAATCATTTCGGATTATGCACATGAACGTTGGGCGGCTTCAAGAGAAGTAGACCCCCAGTTCTGGCAACCCGTAGGGCCTTTTTTGGAAGGTGATTTGATAGAAGATGTAAAAAGACTGTTGAATAGTGATCATAATGCAGAACAAAGAGCCGGGGCCTTATTGGTGTCGGAATCGGGTAAGGCAGAGCTAAGTGATTTGCTGTCGGCACATCCACAATTGCAAAAAAAGGTGGAGAACAAAGAGATCCATTGGAATAATTTAAATCAATAGAAAAATGCAAGATAAAATGATGTTTATAGACCCCCATGTTCATATGACCTCCAGGACAACTGACGATTACGAGGCCATGGCTGCAGCGGGAGTGGTCGCTTTAATAGAGCCGTCATTCTGGCTGGGGCAGCCACGGACACAGGTGGGCTCATTCCAGGATTACTTTAGTAGCCTGGTAGGTTGGGAACCATTCCGCGCCAGCCAGTTCGGAATTAAACATTACTGTACCATTGGGTTAAACTCTAAAGAAGCCAATAATGAGGCCTTGGCCGAACAGGTGATGGACCTGCTTCCACTATACCTTCACAAAGAGAATGTGGTGGCCATAGGTGAGATCGGATATGATGACCAGACTCCGGCAGAGGATAAGTATTTCAGGGCACAATTGGAACTCGCCAGGGAATTGGATATGACTGTACAGGTGCATACGCCTCACCGGGATAAAAAAGCAGGGACCATAAGGAGTATGGAGGTTTGCCTGGAACACGGGCTTGATCCGGGGAACGTGATCATAGACCACAATAACGAGGAAACGGTAAAGGAGGTACTGGACCGTGGATTTATTGCCGCCTTTACGATTTATCCAAAAACAAAAATGGGTAATGAAAGAATGGTGGCTGTAGTAGAGAAATATGGCAGTAATAATATCATCGTGGATAGTTCTGCAGACTGGGGTGTCAGTGATCCACTGGCGGTGCCTAAGACCGCTTCACTGATGTTGAAAAGGGGGATATCCAGGGAGGATGTTATGAAGACTTGTTATAGTAATGCTCTCAAAGCTTTTGGCAAGAACGGGAAGATGAAAGAGTCAGATTGGTTGAATGCGGAGGGTATTAACCAAACCCAGCTATTTAACGATAATAGTGTGCTTCGGGGACAGGAGCCACGGGTAGATTCCGATAAAATTTCCTGAGGTGAGGAACATTCTGATAGGATATGCACGTTTGATGAGGCCGGCCAACTTACCGACGG
>JABDLH010000007.1 GCA_013003145.1 Flavobacteriaceae bacterium
CCACCACCAGGTACAAACTTATGAACGCCAACCACCTGGAAATACACTTTATCTATCCGGATATAGCCTCCTATAGGGTCTTCACCTTTGTCAAAAAGTTCTTTCTGGGTACGCTCGCCGATGACACATACCTTACGGGCTTGTTCTATATCCTCGTCATTGAGGAACCGCCCATTATCATATATTTTCTTAGTGGAGATCTTTGTGAAATCTGGGAAGTCGCCATAGACCGTATAGTTGCCATTGGTTCCGCCACGACTGATATTGGCCTGGGGGGTACCAAAGAACCCACGTACATTCCTGGGGGCAATGGTCTCAATTTCCGGGATACGGTTTTTAAGCACCTGCACATCCCCTAATTTTAATTGTATTGGGCGGCCGGTTTTAAATCCTGCATATGGCATACTGGTGTTTTGCGCCCAGGCAAACATACTGTTGATGGCCACTGTCTCAAAGGCCTCTTCAAAGCCATTATCCATTCCCTTGGCAGCACCGGAAAGAGCGATGTATATAAAGATCCCCCAGGTAACCCCGATCACGGTAATGATGGTACGCACCTTGTTCTTACGGATAGAACCGTAGATTTCCTGCCAGGTATTTCGGTCAAATAAGAACTTCATATTATTCGTCTCTAAGGGCTACAATAGGTTTGATCTTTGCCGCACGGTTTGCGGGGACATAGCCGGCAATGGCTCCAAAAATGATCAGGGCAATCGTGGCAAATATGGCGGTGCCTGTATTGATATAAGGATCAGTGATGAAATAATCTTCCAGGGTATCGCCGAGTGAACTCAGTAAGGCTATCCCGAATAACATGCCGCTAAAGCCCGATAGGGTGGTTATAAATACCGATTCTAATAAGATGGTGCTAATGACATTCCCGGGGGTAGCCCCCAGAGCCTTTCGGATTCCCAGCTCTTTGGTACGTTCCTTAACTACGAAAACCATGATATTACTGATCCCGATGATACCAGCGATAATGGTCCCGAAGGCCACGAAGGCCACGATAAGCTGCAGCACACCCGCAAACTGCTGGTTCTGCTGCAAAGCATCGGCCATATTCCGGATAAAAATTCCGTTCTCATCGTCCGGGGCTATATATTTCTTCTCTTTTATAAACCGTTCAAGACTCCTCTCAAAAGCCATGGCTCCTGCATAACCGATCTCCGGCTTAAAGCCTACGATGAACTGGTCTATCTTATCGTTATTCATTTCCAATAACTGCCGCGTAGTATAGGGAAGGTAGATCATCCGCTCTTCATTGTCCCCCCCGTCATCCTGGAAGACCCCTATCACTTTGAACATACTGCCCCCTATATCGATGAATTTCCCGAGGGCGTCCTCGTCGTCAAAAAGGTCCTGCTCTACCAAACGGCCAATAACTGCGTACTTGGTTTTATCAGCAATATCGAGGGTGTTCAGGTAACGCCCTTTCATCATGATGGTCTTTTCGGCAAACTGGTGAGATTCGCTAACGGCACGAGTGGTATAGTTGTTGGATTCTGACTTATACCGTACCAGGGATCCCCTGGTGATCCTGGGCGTAACATACTCCAGCACCATGGGAAAATTCTTTTCAATATCCGCCAAATCGCTGTTATCAAACTCGATTTGCCGCTCAGACTTATACCCTTTATAAGGTTCTGATGTACGGCCGGGGAAGAAGAAAAATACGTTAGTGGCGTCGTCCTGGAAGAATTCGTCAAAGGTATTGATCAGCCCATTCCCAAATCCGAAGAGTGATACAAAGATGAAGATTCCCAGGGCTACGGTAAAGCCCGAGAGGAAGGTCCGCAGCTTGTTCTTACGGATGGTCTCAAAGATCTCTTTCCAGTTATCCCTACTGAACATAATCTGCCGCCCTTACTTGTTTCACTTTCTTATCCTCTACGATCACCCCGTCCTTAAGGTGGATGATCCGTTTGCACATATGTGCTATATCCTCTTCATGGGTGACCACCAGGATGGTATTCCCTGCATCGTTGATCTTCTGTATCAGGTCCATGACCTCGTAAGAAGTGGTGCTGTCCAGGGCACCGGTAGGTTCATCGGCCAGTAATATCTTGGGTTCTGCAGCCATGGCGCGCGCTATAGCTACCCGCTGTTTCTGTCCTCCCGATAGTTCGTTGGGCAGGTGAGTCGCCCATGGTTTAAGACCTACCTGCTCAAGGTATTTCAATGCTTTCTCATTGCGCTCTTTCCGTCCCATTCCCTGGTAATACAAAGGGAGGGAGACATTCTCCATGGCGTTCTTGTAATTGATCAGGTTAAAAGACTGGAAGACAAAGCCAAGGAATTTATTACGGTATTTAGCGGCTTTGGTCTCATTCAGGTTTTTTATGGGGATTCCGTCCAGGATATACTCCCCGGAATCGGCCTCGTCCAGCATCCCCAGGATATTAAGCAGCGTGGATTTACCGGAGCCCGATGATCCCATAATGGCAACGAGTTCGCCATCTTCGGCTTTAAAATTAATTCCTTTAAGAACATGGAGGGAATTACTTCCCATTTGATAGGACTTGTGGAGGTCTTTTATTTCGATCATTGGTCTGCGTTGTTTGCTCCGGATCTGCTGTCGTCTGATAGGGCAGGAAATACTCCAAAAGGCTTTGGGTATCCCGGATTTGACAATAAGACTAAAGAAGACCGAAAAAGTTACAGGATATTACGATTTTTTTTAATCCGCGACCCTGATCAACATCAGCCCGGTAAAAAATCCTCCTCGAAACAAACAGTGGGAAAAACGAGACCTGTTCAGGCTCTCATCTTCCTGTATATGAAGTAAAACAATGCCCCTACAAGGATATACGGGATAGCCATAAGGTAAACGATGCCGTTATTGATTCCCTCGGCTACTTCGGTATTATCACCACTTTCCAGTACAGCCCGGCACATGGCACATTGGGCTGAGACCTGGTCAGGAACCAAAAGAAACAACAGTAAAATACCGCCCACCAATGGCTTAACCCAATTGTGACTTGTACTTATCTTTCTATTCTCGTACGTATTAAAATACATAATAGGGCGATATCATTAGGTAAACAATAACTCCGCTGACAGC
>JABDLH010000063.1 GCA_013003145.1 Flavobacteriaceae bacterium
GTTCTGGCAGGGTTTCCTGGTTATTAAAAGAAACCATCACCGGTTCATTTCGACTCCTAAGCACATTGACCAGGGTGTTATTGTTCATCCCGCGCTCAATGGCGTACCTGCCCGGTCTCACATTAACACTGTACTTCTTTTGCCTGGCAACGGTGGCAAAGGACTCCGGGTCATCCAACAGAGGAGTCAGTTGTTCGTAAACCTGGTTGAATTCGGCCCCGGTTGGGATATGCACATACACCTTGTCTTCAGAGAAACGGGTATTTGGTGTAAATAATGCATCATAAATGCGGTAAGAAAACCACCCCATCACCACTAAACCAAGAATGGCGATAATCCACAAAATCTTTTTGATATACATTTACTTATTGATCTTTTGAAATAATAATTCGTCCTGGTAATGGCCACGGATAAAGTTCCAGTCTTCCTTAAGGCCTGCCTGTACAAAACCGAGTTTTTTAAAAAGGTGAATACTCCTTTTATTATCGGCACCAACATTGGCATAGAGCTGGTGGAGATCCAGGGTATCAAAGGCGTAGTCTATTAATAACTCAATTGCTTCTTTACCTATCCCCTTGTTGCGATGCTGTTCTTCTGCAATAAGGATTCCTATCCCGGCGCGCCTGTGTTTGGGATCAAAATCAAAGAGATCTATCAGCCCCAACTGTGCTCCCATCACAGAGGTAATACACAGCCGTAATTGTTTAACGTCGTAAATATCCCGATGCGCATTTTCCAAATACAATTTAAGCACGTGCTTAGCATAAGGTGTGGTTGTTCCGCTCACCTCCCATACTTCGTTAGCATTTTCCAGGTCGTATAAGAAATCCAGGTCTTCCGGCTCTAATGCTCTCAGTATGATATTTTTTCCCCGTAATTTCAGCATTGTACACTTCCTTTGAAAACCCTTTCTGCAGGGCCTAGCAGGTAAATATCGGAATAGTGCTCTCCATTCCAAACAAATCGCACTTTAAGCTCGCCCCCAAGAGTCCTTATTGTAAATTCCTGGGGATCCTCATCCTTTTTTCCGTGCATGGCCAGGGCAACAGCAGTGACACCGGTACCACAGGAATAGGTTTCGTCCTCTACTCCCCTTTCATAGGTGCGTACATAAAACTTTCTATCTCCTTCGTGTTTTACGAAGTTAATATTACTACCGGCTTCTCCGTAGCGGTCATACCTGATTTTGGCACCTTCTTCTTTAACCGGGAAGGTGTCCAGCTCCTGTATTTCCTGCACATGGTGAGGAGAGCCTGTGTTGAGAAAGAAGTACTTTGAATTCTGTTCAATTTCGTGCACATCCTGCATCTTCAAGCTGATGAGATTTCCTTCAATACTTGCCGTGTGGGGTCCATCAACGGCGATGAACCGGGCTTCATTACCGATTACTTCAAGGTCATTGGCAAAGGCCACGATACACCTGCCTCCGTTTCCGCACATACTCCCCTCACCCCCGTCAGCATTAAAATACACCATCCTGAAATCGTAATCAGGATCAGTTTCTAAAAGGATAAGTCCGTCCGCCCCGATGCCAAAACGCCTGTCACAAAGGCTCGCAATGAGTTTGGTATCGTTTTTGTTAAATTGAAACTGACGATTATCAATCATGATAAAGTCGTTTCCTGTACCCTGGTATTTGTAGAAAGTAATGTCCATAGTGAAATTAGGGGTCAAAGATATGACTTTATTTACGGAGAAATGAACGGTTAAAAAAGGGTTAAACCCTTAATCACAGTATGATTTTCTGTTAATTTTACAAATAAGTCGATTAAATATTTAAGTAATTATGAAACGATTAACACATCTTCTAATGGTTTCTATTCTCGGGGGTGCTATTACGCTCGGGGCCTACAAGCTGTTTTTTGAGTCTACTAAATTTGCCGTGGTAACAGAAGACCAGGGTGCTCCCTACTTCACCACCAGTAATACGGCCACATCGGTCAAAGGTATAGCGCTCAATGAAGTAGATTTTACAGTGGCTGCAGAGAAAACGGTAAACGCAGTGGTCCACGTTAAAAACGTAGCCGTGAATGAAGCTCCCAGCAATTTTTGGGAATATTTCTACGGTTCCCAGGGAAGCCAGAGGCCACAACAGGTGGGCACGGGGTCCGGGGTCATTATATCACCCGATGGCTACATTGTAACCAACAACCATGTGATATCAAAAGCTGATGCGCTAAGTGTCACCCTCAATAATAATAAAAGTTATAAAGCGGAGATCATCGGTACCGATCCCAATTCGGATATTGCCCTGATCAAAATAGATGCCGAACGCAGCCTGCCTTACCTGGCCTTTGGTGATTCTGACAACACCAGGATCGGTGAATGGGTGTTGGCGGTTGGTAATCCATTTAATCTTACCTCTACGGTGACTGCCGGGATCATAAGTGCCAAAGCACGCGACCTGGGCAGGACAGATCAATCATTCCTGCAGACAGATGCAGCTGTAAATCCCGGGAATAGTGGTGGTGCTCTTGTGAATACCAACGGGGACCTTATCGGGATCAATACCGCGATCACCTCACAGACCGGTTCCTATGTAGGGTATTCTTTTGCCGTTCCTAGCAATATTGCGAAGAAGGTAGTAGAAGATATTATGGAGTACGGGAATGTACAGAAAGGTATTCTGGGGATAAGTTCTCCAAGATTAAATACCCCTTACGCCGTTGAAAATGGAATCGATGAGATAGAAGGCGTATATATTGATGGGGTTGAAGAGGATTCCGGGGCGGAGGCCGCGGAACTACAATCGGGTGATGTAATTAAGATGGTAGATGATATCCGGGTCAGGAGATTTGCAGACCTCACGGGGTACGTAGCCACCAAGCGACCGGGAGATAAAGTAGTATTAGCCATTAACCGCAACGGGGACGAATTAGAAGTTGAAGTTGAACTTAAGGAAAGGCAATCCCTTGTTGTGCCGCAAATGGGTTTAAAAGTTAAAAACCTGAACGAAGCAGATAAGAAAAAGTATAAGACCAAATACGGCGTTAAGATCACCGGGGTTCCTGAAACTTACCGCGGCTATGACCTGGAGGGTAAAGTGATCATGTCTATTGGTGATGAAGAAGTAAAGGATATACAGGATGCCCGTACGCTTTTTGGCGCCATATCGCGTTACGGCAAAACCGTGATCACCATGATCAATGAAAAAGGAGAACGCGAGCGACTTATCTTTCAATAAGAGCTCCAGATAAAATTAAAAGCACTCCATTCGGAGTGCTTTTTTTGTTTCCTATTCCTTGTACGAAAACGTTTGAAATAACTACTTTTGCACTGAAAAATTTTAAACCTCATCCATGAATACCGCAAAATCCTATGAAAAGGAACTGGCCTTCCAGGCAGACCGCAGGAAAGCAACCACAGAATTCATTAAGATCATCAGTGATCTCTGGTACGACAGATCTATTGAAGTAGTGTTATTCAAGAACCAGATCATTGATAAGAATGTCAGCGAGATCATCAATCTACATGAGTATGCCGGTGAATTTGTACAAAAACCGATCTCTATTTTTGACTCTGTAGAGCTCTTGAGGGCTATCAATGACATTAACCTACCCCCTTCCAAGCTGGATATCGGTAAACTAACCTATGAATACCACACCAACGACACCAGCAAGTATCACAATGTAAAGTCATTTGTCCTTGACAAACTACAGGGAGCTAACGAAACGGAGGAGATAAAACCTAAAGACGTTGTTCTCTATGGATTTGGACGTATAGGTCGTTTGCTGGCTCGCGAACTGATGGCAAAAACAGGTAAGGGCAACCAGCTACGGCTACGCGCGGTAGTCACCAGGGGTGCACTTACGGAGGAAATTCTTGAAAAGAGGGCGACATTGCTCCGGACCGATTCGGTTCACGGGCAGTTTTCAGGTACTGTGGACACGGATTTTAAAAACCATGCACTCCTTATTAATGGTACCACGGTTCATATGATCTCTTCACAGGATCCTGACACCATAGACTATACCAAGTACGGTATTAATGATGCCCTGGTCATAGATAACAGCGGGGCATTCAGAGATGATATTTCCCTGGCCAGGCACTTGAAGAGCAAAGGTGCTGCGCAAGTATTATTAACTGCACCAGGCAAAAATGTACCCAATATTGTACACGGTGTTAATCAAACGGAGTTTGATCCCGATAAGACCAAGATATATTCAGCGGCTTCCTGTACCACCAATGCCATCACCCCTATTCTTAAGGTGGTAGATGATTCTTTAGGGATCAAGAAGGGTCACCTGGAGACAATACATGCTTACACCAATGACCAAAACCTGGTGGATAACATGCACAGCAAGTACCGTAGAGGGCGGGCAGCAGCTCTGAATATGGTAATCACGGAAACCGGGGCAGGTAAAGCAGTAGCCAAAGCCTTGCCGGCATTGGAAGGTAAACTGACCTCTAACGCCATCAGGGTCCCTGTACCTAACGGCTCTTTAGCGATCCTGAACCTGGAGTTAAAGAATAAGACAACTAAAGACAGCCTGAATACCATTGTTAAAAAGTACGCTTTAGAAGGAGACCTGGTAGAGCAGATCAAATATTCCCTCAGCAATGAACTGGTTTCTACAGATATCATAGGTACATCTGCGCCATCCATTTACGACAGTACTGCAACGATTGTTTCCCCTGATGGTAAGAACATTGTATTATATGTCTGGTATGATAATGAGTACGGGTATGCGCACCAAGTGATCCGTTTATCCAAGTATATCGCCAAAGTTCGGAGATATACATATTATTAATATAAGAATTCGTCCACTTTTTGCGTTCTAACCGTGAATCCCCGGGTTCAACGGTTAGAACCTTAGTGGCGTTTTTTTTTATTAATTAATTTAATTGAAGTACTTTAGGGGCCTCTCTGAATCGTATAATAAACTAATCTAGATTGCAATGAAAGGGTTAAGCCGATTATTATTACTCACAGGTTTGTTAGCCTTCCAAATTAGCTTTGGGCAAGACAGTGAACCAGAACTTTCTCTGGATCAAGGAACCATTGACAGCCAATTTGAGTTCATCTTTAAGAATGCCGGGAATTACAGGTCTGATGGAAAGCGTTATGAAGTTGTTCGCGCGAACAACCTGGATAAACTCAGGAATAATGTTAAGGATTCAATGAATGCTTCCAGGACGAAGGCCGCTCAGTTGAAGGCCACCATATCCGGACACGAATCCACTATTACTTCCCTTAATCAAAAACTGGAAGAAACCACTGAGAATCTTGCTGCTGTTACCGAAGAGAAAGACAGTATGTCTTTTATAGGAATACAGGTTTCCAAGGGCACCTATAACTTTATATTATGGACTATTATACTGGTATTATTACTAATGCTGTTATTGTTCATCTATAGGTTCCGTCGCAGTAATTACCTGACACAGGAAGCCAAAGCCAACCTCTCTGAACTGGAAACAGAATACGAGGATCACCGGAGAAGAGCCCTGGAAAGGGAGCAACGGATCAGCAGGCAATTGCAGGACGAGATCAATAAGTACAAAAAATCTAAATAAACACAACCCCCGGCAACGGGGGTTTTTTTATTGATGGAAGGTCTGAACATAGTTAGGGCACGTATTTCTGAACTGGAGGAATTGGTTCCACTGATGGACGAATACCGCGTTTTTTATAAGCAATCTCCAGATCCTGATGCTGCCAGGTCTTTTTTACACAGCAGGATGATTAAGCAGGAATCGGTTATCTTCCTTGCGTATTATAATAAGGTCCCTGCCGGGTTTACACAATTGTACACCAGCTTCTCTTCTGTGAGCCTTCAGCCCATATTTATCCTGAACGACTTGTTTGTGCATAAGGAATACAGGAATAGGGGTGTTGGCGCTGCTCTGCTTCTAAAGGCGCAGGAATTTTGTAAAGAAATTGGCTATAAAGGATTGGCCCTGGAGACAGCAACGGATAATCCTGCACAGCACCTTTACGAAAGATTAGGATGGGAAAGAGATTCCCATTGTTTTCATTACTTTTGGAAGCCGTAATTTTGCAGTAGAAGAGGACATCATGCGTATAGATATTATCACAGTTTTACCTGAATTAATGAAAAGCCCGTTCGAAGCTTCTATCCTGAAGCGCGCCCAGGAAAAAGGGCTTGTGGAGGTGCATTTTCACAACCTCCGGGATTATTCGACCAATAAATACAAACAGGTGGATGATTACCAGTTTGGCGGTGGTGCAGGCATGGTACTAATGATAGAGCCGATCGACAAATGCATCAGTAAACTGAAAGCTCAAAGAGATTATGACGAGGTTATTTATATGACCCCCGATGGCGAGACCCTGAATCAACGGATCGCCAACCAACTTTCATTAAAAGGGAATATCATTATCCTATGTGGACATTATAAGGGAGTAGACCAGAGAGTAAGGGATACTATGATTACCCGTGAGATCTCTATTGGTGATTATGTGCTGTCCGGTGGAGAATTGGGCGCAGCGGTCCTGTGTGATTCGGTGATCCGCCTCCTTCCCGGGGTCTTGAATGACGAGACCTCTGCCCTTACAGATACATTCCAGGATAATTTGCTCGCACCACCGGTATACACCCGCCCAAGGGATTACAAAGGTCATGCCGTACCGGAGATATTATTGAGTGGGGATTTTCCGAAAATTGAACAATGGCGTGAAGATAAGGCCATGGAAAGAACAGAGCAGTTACGTCCTGACCTCCTGAAATAGAGGGATAAGTCTCTTTACAAGGGAAGGAAAAAAGCTTTTGAAATACTTGCGAGTATCTAATTAATCATTAATTTTGCACACGGTTAAAATCAACCTCTGACGAGGTACGTGAATGTTGGTTTTGATAAACTCTAACAAAATATTATCATGGAAGCCTTACTAAAATACGTTGAGGACGAATTTGTATCCAAGAAAGAATTTCCTTCTTTTTCTGCGGGAGACACAATTACTGTGTACTACGAGATCAAGGAAGGTGAAAAAACACGTACCCAGTTTTTCAGGGGTGTCGTTATTCAACGAAGAGGAACCGGGGCCACCGAGACTTTTACCATCCGTAAAATGTCCGGTACTGTTGGTGTGGAAAGAATTTTCCCTGTCAACATGCCAGCCCTTCAAAAAATTGAGGTCAACAAGAAAGGAAAAGTACGTAGAGCACGTATCTTCTACTTCAGAGGCCTTACCGGTAAAAAAGCGAGAATCAAAGAAGTTCGTAAATAGCCGAAAGCAATTATCAAAAAAAAGCCCCGTTTTTCAACGGGGCTTTTTTATTGCTCTATTTCTTATGTTTACTCTTATTTTTCAAAGGTCTTCAGTACAGAGGTAATGATCTCTACACATTCCATAATTTGTTCCTCAGTTATGACCAGTGGAGGAGCAAAACGGATAATATTCCCATGAGTAGGTTTCGCAAGCAATCCCTTCTCTTTAAATGCCATACAGATATCCCATGCTGTAGTACTGTCCTCAGAATCATTAATCAGGATAGCATTCAACAGTCCTTTTCCTCTCACGCCATTCACGATATTGGACTTATCGATGAATTTCTGCATTTCTGAACGAAATAATTCACCCAGTACATGGGCGTTTTCTGCCAGGTTTTCCTCTTTTACAACATTAAGGGCTGCCATTCCTACTGCGGCAGCAACAGGATTACCTCCAAAAGTGCTACCATGACTGCCGGGGATGATAACATCCATGACATTGTCATTAGCCATCACACCAGACACCGGGTAGGCCCCTCCGGAGAGTGCTTTACCCAGGATTACGATATCTGCTTTAATCTCCGGCTCTCCACTGCAATGGCGATCGGGACAGGAGCAGTTACCACAGGTGGCCAATAATTTCCCGGTACGCGCTATACCGGTCTGTACTTCATCGGCGATAAACAGAACATTGTACTGTTCGCATAAAGCTTTAGCCGCGGATAAGTACCCTTCACTGGGCACATAGACACCGGCTTCTCCCTGTATGGGTTCTACCAGGAATCCGGCAATATTATCGTTAGATTTAAAAGCATCTTTCAAGGCTTGAAGATTGTCGTATTCTACCTTGATGAAGCCCTGGGTGTAAGGACCGAAATTCTTAGTCGCTACCGGATCGTTGGAGAACGAAATAATGGTAGTAGTCCTTCCATGAAAGTTATTTTCACATACAATGATCTGGGCATCGTTCTGATGAATTCCTTTCTTTTCATAAGCCCAGCGGCGACATATCTTCAGAGCGGTCTCTACGGCTTCTGCTCCTGTATTCATCGGTAAGAATTTGTCGTAGTGAAAGGTTTCAGAAACATATTTTTCAAACTTCCCAAGCATATCGTTGTAAAAAGCCCTTGAAGTAAGGGTAAGTGTTTTTGCTTGTTCTGTCATTGCTCCTACGATGTCCGGGTGACAATGTCCCTGGTTAACGGCAGAATATGCCGAGAGAAAATCGTAATATTTCTTTCCTTCAACATCCCATACGTATACACCTTCTCCCCTACTCAGTACGGCAGGTAAGGGGTGATAGTTATGAGCTCCATATTTATCCTCTAATGCAATAGCATCGGCAGAGGTCATTTTTTCCAAAACAGACATGATCTAATAATTTTTTAATAAAACTTTGGTAATTCCTTCTTAAGGAGAGAAATCATCCATAGGAGTGTTGCTAAAATACGAAAACTTCAAGGAATTCGGGGCATGAGAGGGATAGTTATTCTAATCCATATTCAATAAAAACTGTTCCTAAAATGTGCGATGGGATTAGTATTTTTGCGGCATGCGAAAAAAGAAAGTAAGGAAAACTTTTGAGAAACTTCACGTGGACCGTGCAGGCTCTAAAGGAAAGTCGATTGCTAAAGCTCCCGATGGGAAAGTAATATTTATTTCTAATGCTGTACCGGGCGATGTAGCGGATATACAGACCACCAAAAAACGGAAGTCGTACTACGAGGGAGTGGCCACACATTTTCACAGCTTGTCTGACAGGCGAACTAGCCCGGAATGTAAACACTTTGGAATTTGCGGCGGATGTAAATGGCAGCATATGGGCTATGAACATCAACTGGAATTTAAGCAGAATGAGGTTACCGAGAACCTATTGCGCATAGGTCACTTGGACCTCCCGGAAGTTGAGCCTATATTGGGTTCAGAAAAGCAGTATTTCTACAGGAATAAGATGGAATTCTCCTTTTCGGACAGCCGCTGGCTAACTCCATCCGAAATAGCCGGGGACCAGGAGATCACCGATAAGAACGCCCTTGGATTTCATATCCCTGGAATGTGGGATAAAATCCTGGATATTGAAAAATGTCACTTGCAGCCCGATCCTTCAAACGCTATCAGGCTGGAAGTAAAAGATTTCAGCGAGAAAAACGGTCTCAGCTTTTTTAATCCCAGGAGACAGGAAGGTATGCTGAGAACGCTTATGATCCGTACATCTTCGACCGGCGAGGTCATGGTGCTGATCCAATTCTATGAAGATGATGAGCAGAAGCGTGAACTGCTGTTGAAGCATTTAGAGAGTAGCTTCCCTGATATCACCTCCCTTCTGTACGTCATCAACCAAAAGGCGAATGACACTCTTTATGACCAGGAGGTCATTTGTTTCTCAGGACGGGATCATATTTTCGAGGAAATGGAAGGGTTGCGCTTTAAGATCAATGCCAAGTCCTTTTACCAGACTAATTCAGAACAAGCTTACGAACTGTATAAAGTTGCACGTAATTTTGCGGACCTTAAGGGTGATGAGCTTGTTTATGATCTATATACAGGTACAGGAACCATTGCACAATTCGTAGCAAAGAAAGCAAAACACGTGGTAGGAATTGAGGCTGTACCCGACGCTATCGAGGCAGCCAAAGCCAACGCTAAAGATAACGGCATCAGTAATACAAGTTTCTTTGCGGGTGATATGCGGAAGATCTTCAACAAGGAATTCATTGCGCAAAATGGACAGCCTGATGTTATCATAACAGATCCACCCAGGGAAGGTATGCACCCGGCGGTGGTAGAACAGATCCTGAGAATTCATCCCCAGAGAATCGTATACGTGAGCTGCAACAGTGCCACTCAAGCCAGGGACCTGGCTTTGTTAAAAGAAGATTACGACATTAGCAGGGTTCAAGCGGTTGATATGTTTCCACAGACCCACCACGTAGAAAATGTTGTACTTTTAGAAAAAAAGCAGTCTCTGCCCCATGAACAATAGAAGATCGTATAGGATAGCAGCCGGGGTTCTCCTTGCATTGTTTTGCGTTATAAGTTTTAATGCCTGTGAAAAAGATGATATCTGCGTTGACGGTAATACACCGTTAATGATCATGACTTTTTACGACCAGGCAGACTCCAGTACATTAAAATCCGTAAATAACCTTCGAATTATTGGTCTAGGTAAGACCCAGGTAGTGAATACCTTTGCGGACCGCGGTGACGTGGATTCCATAGGGCTTCCATTGCAGAGCAATACCTCGGAAACACGATTTATCATGATCATGGATTCCGCAGATGAAAATGAAATGGAAACCGGGAACCGGGATACGATCACTTTATCCTATGACACCCAAGAAGTATTTATTTCAAGGGCATGTGGGTTTGTTGCAAATTATCAGGATCTCGATGCAGCCATTACCACAGATACCGATAACTGGATCCAGGACATACTTATTGAACAATCTTCTGTTACTAATCAAACCAGCACGCATGTCAAAGTATATCACTAGCCTGTTATTATTTGCCTGCCTGCTATCAGGATTTGCCCAGGAGACTGCGGTGGTCACCAAAGGAAAGGATAGCATCTCTTATAAGCAGCCATACGGGCTTAGGGTGGGTATAGACCTCAGTAAAATAGCCCTCTCCTATTTCAATGAAGATTACACAGGTTTTGAGGTTGTCGGTGACTACAGGTTATCGCAGAATTTATACCTGGCAGGCGAGCTAGGCCGGGAGGAAAAGAGACAATCGGAAATTCTTGGAAATGGAATCTTAGAAGGTGACATACTGCTCTACGACTTTACACCCAGTGGCAATTACCTTAAACTGGGTGTAGACCTGAATACGTATGATAACTGGTATGGAATGAACAACTCGATCTATATCGGGGGTAGGTATGCCTTCAGTACATTTAAACAGACGCTGAACGACTACCAGCTCTACGATACCAATCGATATTGGAATGCAGACGGCTTTAGCTCCGGAAGTGGAGAGTTTAATGGAGAATATTCCGGCTTGAATGCTACCTGGCTCGAATTTTTATTCGGGGTGAAAGTGGAGATGTTCAAAAACCTGTATATGGGCGCCAGCGCACGGATAATGTTCCTGGTGAGCAGCAAGGATTCTGAGGTAATGCCAAATTTATGGATACCCGGTTTTACGAAAGTTACCGATGGCAGTAATTTTGGTGTCAATTATAATTATACCCTCTCTTACATGATCCCACTATACAAAAAGGCAAAGAAAATCAAACCCGAGATAAACCCGTAAACAAGGTGAATTAGTCTGCGGACTGGTGTTTAGCCTTCTTGCTCCCGGAGTAGATCTCGTATTTGACGAACCTGGATTCCAGCTGGCTATTGTATACCTTAATCTTCCTGGATGTCCTGAGTCCTACGTGTTTTAGAGCTTCCATATTTGAACTGATGAACCATGCTTCCGTACCGGGGTAATTCTGTTTCAGGGTATCAC
>JABDLH010000067.1 GCA_013003145.1 Flavobacteriaceae bacterium
CTACATTAACCTGCTATGGCCAACATTTCAAAAATTGAAATTGACTTTATGAAGTATTATTATATCCTGTTTATTAGTTTTTTCTTTCTATCCCTCTTTACCCTGGACGCGCAGGAAATTCCAAACAGCACCATCAAAGAATATATCGTAGATTTTAAAAAAGATCCACGAGGCCCTTATCATAGGATACGCTGGTTCTGCAATGATGGATCTATAAGGGAACCCCGTGATCCCTGCCCGGATAGTATTGGAGGTGGCATTCAGCATGCCAGTTACAAGCAGGATGTCCTCGCTTTGGCTAAGAAGAATAAATTGTATTTCGGCCAGATTCTCGCAGCTACGGAAAAGGGTGAATTCTGGGATCATGGAAATAACCAGAGCAGGCTTAAACAATACCAGATAGGACGCTACCTTGCCAGTGTAGATGACGGATGGATCATGCGAAGAGCACAATTCTACCGGGGTGCTATACAGTCCGAAGATGAGCAGGCATGGGGAATCGATTTCTATAAAGCGCTATTGTCCCAGGATTCTATCCTCGAGAAACACTATTACCTGCTCCGTCAGTCCCTGAGGGATGTACCACATTCCGGGGATACCAATGTCGCACAGGATATGAGAAGCCAGAGTAAGGTGATCTCCGAAGCATATGCCCCTTTTATGGATGCCAGGATCAAGATCCATGGAAAACCCGAACCTACCGATATTACCATGGTTCGGAAATTCCTGGATGAACACCGGGACAAATTAACCCCTGATCTTATCCGGGATATGAACGAATTGCTGAAAACCATGGAGGAATTTCACAGCCCGGTTAGTATGACCGCCCTGGCATCCAAGGTGGAGCAAGTAAAGGGGGAGAACCTGTTCACCCAGGCCTTGAAAGCATCACTGATAGCTCTTCACCAAGAGAACGATGCCGAAACCATAGTGAAAGGAATTGCCGATATGCTCTGCGAGGTTCGTGAGAATGTCACAAGCCTCAAAAAACCGGAAGATCGATTGATTATTATGGATCTCAGTGTTGACCTGGAGAATGAACTTATCAAAAAATCACAAGATTGGAACCCGGATAACATGCGCCAACTCCTGGATAAGATCTATGCCCTGTCTTACGCCAGTATGGGGTCGGGATTGATAGAAGCCCATGAATGGGAGGCCGTAAATGATGCTTTATTGGTGCAGGATGAGCAGGAGGACATAAGCATGGAGCATATATTAGCCTTCCAGAGAGCGGCCCGTTCCGTGGTAGAATGGAGTGCGGCAATGGTGAAAGCCATATACGGAACCGATGTTAACCGGTATTCAGAATTTGAGCCCCTGGCCCGTACTTTTATCGATGACCGGATTCGCAGCTCGGTGAGTCTTGGCCTGGGAGAAAGTGTCAGCAGGCTGGGTGATTACATTTCCTTAAAATCTTCCCTGGAAAACAAGGTATTCAATATTGCTGACCAAGGCGCCATTCGTGGTCTTAACCCCGGATATGCCAAAGGAACCCTGGTCGTTGTTGCAGGAGATCCTGAAGCTATAGAGGTAGAAACAGATAAAATTTACGTATTCCAGAGGCCTCCGGCTGATCTTAAGCCGGTAGCAGGCATTATGACCGTCTCCGAAGGAAACCTGGTATCCCATGTACAATTACTGGCCAGGAACCTGGGAATACCCAATGCTGCCCTATCAGAATCTAACCTGCAGGAACTAAAATCAAAAAACGGTTCAGAGGTATTTTATGCAGTCACCCCTGCAGGGAATGTCGTGATGAAATCGGCCGCGACTATGACAGCAGAAGAAAACCAACTCTTCAGTTCCCAAAGCAGGAACAGCAACAAGATCACAGTACCTACAGAAAATATCAATACTGCCGCAGCACAAGTTCTGAGTTTGCGCGAAGTGGACGCGGATGATTCAGGGGAGTTATGTGGTCCTAAGGCTGCCAACCTGGGAGAACTTAAGAAATTGTTCCCGGAGCATGTTGTAGAAGGCCTGGTGATCCCATTCGGGATATTCAGGCAACATATGGAACAACAAATGCCGGGAAAAGATCTTTCTTACTGGGAGTTCTTAACAAAGACGTTTAAAGAGGCCGACCAAATGAGGCAGGCAGGTTCTTCTGAAAAACAAGTAGAAGAATTCCAGCTATCCAACTTAAAGGTCCTGGCCGATGGAATCCGGGATATAAAATTGTCCGATGAATTTACAAATGCCCTGGAGAAGCAATTTAATGATGTACTGGGCGGTAGGATGGGCGATGTACCGGTATTCCTGCGCAGTGACACCAATATGGAAGACCTGAAAGAATTTACAGGTGCCGGTCTGAACCTTACCCTTTTTAATATCCTGGAACGGGAGAAGATTCTCCAGGGCGTAAAAAATGTATGGGCTTCACCCTATAGCGAACGCAGTTTTAAGTGGAGACAAAGCTACCTGTTAAACCCTGAGAATGTTTACCCTTCCATTTTGATCATTCCCAGTGTGGATGTCGACTATTCGGGCGTTATGATCACCAAGGGAATAAATGTGGGAACCGATGATGACCTTACCGTTGCTTTCAGCAGGGGTGCGGGAGGCGCTGTAGACGGACAATCAGCCGAGACCTACCTCATTACAGATCATAGCTGGCAACTCCTCTCCCCTGCCCGGCAGCCAGATTACATCCGGCTTCCGACTTCAGGAGGTGTCCAAAAACACTATGCCACTTACGAAGAACCCATACTGAATCCAGGGAATATTGAATCGATCAGGGCTATAGCCTCGGAGATTCGTAAAAAGATTCCGGATACCCAGGATGGTTCTTACCAAGGGGCCTACGACGTAGAACTCGGTTTCCGGGATAATAAACTCTGGTTGTTCCAGATCAGGCCATTTGTAGAGAATACTAATGCCAGGACATCAGAATACCTGAACAGTATCAGTCCGGAAAAGCCGGAGAATTTTAAGATTGAACTAGATACAAAGATTTAAAATATGCGTACCCAATTTCTACTCATCAGTACATTTTTTATTCTCACATCACTGGGCATGTTCCTGTATCCCATAGACGGTTATGACAGGAGTGGGATTACCAGGTTATTGCAAATACAGAAATTCCAGGAAGATAGCGTTCCTTATACTCGTATTCCCAAAGGGGCCTACCTGGAAATGGATGAAATAAGGCTCAACCTGCTCTCCAGGCAGGGAGACTCTATGCAGGAACTACTTACAGAAGATCGGAGTTTTGCAGAAAGGATCAATAAGCTCTTCCCGGGAAAAGGCTATTCGGCAACGGTAATGGACATCACTAAACCCGATTCTCTTCGGTATTCTGCTTACAGGGAGAATATTGGTTATCAACCCGGGAGTGTAGGGAAACTGGCCGTATTGATCGCTTTATTTGACCAGTTGGCTAAATTATGCCCGGAAGATTTTGAACAACGGATCGCTCTTCTCAAG
>JABDLH010000074.1 GCA_013003145.1 Flavobacteriaceae bacterium
GAAGAGGGTTTTGAGAAGGTATCTTTTGACGATCCGGCAGATATGTACGTGATCAACACCTGTTCTGTAACGGAGAATGCCGATAAGCGTTTTAAAACGATCGTTAAGCAGGCGCAGCAGGCAAATCCAGATGCCTTTATCGCGGCTATCGGTTGCTATGCCCAATTGAAGCCCGAAGAATTGATCGCGGTAAATGGCGTAGACCTGGTCCTGGGTGCATCAGAAAAATTTAAGCTTACAGATTACATCAACGATCTCAGTAAAAATGATTTTGGGGAGATCCATGCCTGCGAGATAGAGGAGGTAGACCAATACATAGGTAGTTACGCCATCGGGGACAGAACCCGTGCTTTCCTGAAAGTGCAGGATGGTTGTGATTATAAGTGTACCTATTGTACCATCCCGCTGGCCCGTGGAATTTCACGGAGCGATGCCTTGCCCAATGTCTTGAAGAATGCTTCGGAGATCGCCTCCCAGGGGATCAAGGAGATTGTACTGACCGGGGTGAATATAGGGGACTACGGAAAAGGTGAATTCGGGAATAAGAAACATGACCATACCTTCCTGGACCTGGTAAAAGCCCTGGATACTGTAGATGGTATTCACAGGTTGCGTATCTCTTCTATAGAGCCTAACCTGTTAAAGAACGAAACCATAGATTTTGTCGCGGAGAGCGACACCTTTGTACCGCATTTCCATATACCGTTACAGAGTGGGAGCGATAGTATCCTGAAAAGAATGCGCCGTCGTTACCTGACAGATCTCTATACGGATCGCGTTTCCAGGATCCGTCAAGTTATGCCCAATGCTTGTATTGGTGTAGATGTGATCGTTGGCTTCCCGGGAGAAACAGATGAGCATTTCCTGGAAACCTATCATTTCCTGAACGAGCTGGATATCTCTTACCTTCACGTATTTACCTATTCTGAGCGAGACAATACGCTGGCTGCCAACATGGAAAACCCGGTACCTAAGAAGGTCAGGGCCAAAAGGAGTAAAATGCTGAGGGGTCTGTCGGTCAAAAAGCGACGTGCCTTTTACGAGAGCCAGTTGCAAAGCCGTCAGACTGTACTATTTGAAGGAGAAAATAAGCAGGGTTATATACATGGTTTTACCGAGAATTACGTCAAGGTGAAAGCACCATGGGATCCTGCATTGGTCAATACCCTTCACGAAGTTGTATTGGACAGCATTGATGAAGACGGTTTAGTCAGGTTCGAGTTTGCGAGGAAGCATGCCAAAGCGGTATAAAAAAACCTCCCGGTTGGGAGGTTGATAAGATCAGATCCGGATGCCGACAGGCAGCATCTCTTTATATTGTCTGTTTTTCCGAAGAAAACCGGCAATCTCAGGACTGGTAGGAACAACTCTTAAATTTTGATCCTGGATGTGGTGTAGTACTGATTTGATAAAATCTTCTGTAAACCCTTCTTTCGTGATGTCTTCCGGAACTACCAATTTGGTTAGAAAAACTTTTCGCTCCTGTGAAGAATATTCAATCTTAGCCAAGTGACCTTCAACTGTTGTTTCAAATTGACGCAGGAAGCTGTTGTCCTTAATTGCTACTTCATTCATATGGTTTATTTTTAGTGTATCCTCAGAAAAAAAATTACGATAGAAAAACATCGTAACTTTGGTATTGGTAGGGGGTGTGGTGTATTTATATTATTAACCGAATCTTTTTACAAATCCAGCACAAAAGTAATCAAAATAATGCTAATTTCCTAGTAAAATCAAGATATTGAGCGATATACCCCAAACGCGTATCCCGGTGTATCTGATGCCGGGTCTGGCAGCTAACCCTAGTATTTTTGAAAATATCAACCTGCCGGATCAAACATTTGAAATTCATCGGCTGGAATGGTTTGTTCCGGACCGAGGCATGAGCCTGCAGGAATACGCCAAAAAAATGGCTGAGCAGGTCAGGGGAGAGAAACCGGTGCTGCTGGGAGTTTCATTCGGGGGACTCCTGGTGCAGGAAATGGCACACTTCCTGGATCCTCGGAAAATAATAATAGTATCCAGTGTAAAAAACCAGGGAGAATTACCTCGTCGTTTATTGCTGGCCCGGTATACCCGAATTCATAAATTACTACCTACCGGCCTGGTGAACAATGTGGAACTGCTTGCCAAATATGCATTCGGGGAAACCGTAACCAAACGCCTTAAATTATACGAACAATACCTTTCCTTACGCGATAAATATTACCTGGACTGGTCTATTGACAAGATCGTGAACTGGCAGCAGAAAGATTGTATGCCGGGCCTTGTCCATATCCATGGAGATAAGGACGCTGTCTTCCCGAAAGAGCATATTGGGGATTGTATCACGGTAAAAGGCGGAACGCATACAATGATATTGCATCGTGCGCGTTGGTTCAATGAGAACCTGCCTGAAATTATTTTGAAATAGGGGAGGACTATTTAATACCTTTGAGAGACTAAAAAAAAATAAAAATGCGCTTACTGAAGAATATACTGATGGGATTGGGAATAGTACTGCTGGTCAGCACCCTTGTTTTTGCCGTACAACAACAAGATCCCGAAGAGATGAGATCGGAAAAAGAGGTGACACAAGAGCTAGATAAAAATGTCGCCAGGAGCTACACCATTACGCCTATAGACATTCCGGAAGACCTGAACTTTGCCGGGGAACCTGTACCCCAGGAAGACCCGGAAATCATGGAACGTGTAGATCGGGAATTCCTGGTTAATACTTACTGGCAATCAAATGCACTCTTATTGATCAAGAGGGCTCACAAATATTTCCCGGTAATAGAACCTATCCTGGCCCGTCATGGAATCCCTGATGATTTTAAATACCTTGCCGTGGCGGAGAGCGGCTTGCAGAACGTAGTTTCCCCTGCAGGAGCTACAGGTTTCTGGCAGATCATGAAGCCTACCGGAAAGGAATACGGCCTGGAAATAAACGATAACGTAGATGAGCGGTACCACCTGGCTAAAGCCACGGAAGCTGCCAGTAAGTACTTGCAGAAATACAAGAACAAATACGGTACCTGGACCATGGCAGCCGCTGCGTATAACGCCGGTACCGGGTCTATTGATAAATTTATGGGGATACAGGAGGTAGACGACTACTACGACCTGTTATTGGGCCAGGAGACCGGTCGTTATGTCTTCCGGATCATGGCGATCAAAGAGATACTCAGTAATCCTGAAAAATACGGGTTTAAACTGGAGCAGGATGACTATTACACCCAGGTGCCTACCTACGAGGTAGAGGTGGATGAACCGGTTACAAATTTCGCAAAGTTTGCGAAGCTTTACGGGATCAACTACAAAATCCTGAAGAGACACAACCCCTGGCTCAGGGAACCGCACTTAAACAATAGTTCCAGGAAGAAATACAGCGTAGAAATTCCGAAAGAAGGATACTACAAGATGAATCCCTGATGTTGCAGTACATTCAAGATCACTGGTGGAAGTTATTATTGGTGTTAAACTACCTGTTGGTGATCATTTTTTCCATTCTCATTGTACTGAAGAACAGTAACCCTGTAAAAACGCTCTCCTATATCTTTGCCCTTGCAACCCTACCTTTCCTGGGATTGTTAGTCTATTATTTTGTCGGGCAGGACTACAGGAAGAACAAAATCTTTGAAAAAAAATATTTCCTTGACGATGCCAAACTAAAAAACTGGCGAAAACGCTTTAAGCTGGACCGGGAAGAGCGCGAGGATTTCGAGGAGGAGTTCGGAGAGGGACTTGCTAAGATCCACAAGCTGCTTCGGTACAATGAAAGATCCGTACTTACTTTTGATAACGAGGTGGATATCCTGGTAAACGGGGAAGTGAAATTTAAGAGATTACGAGAGGATCTGCGTAAGGCAAAAGATCATATTCACATGGAATACTTTGTGTTCCTGGATGATGAATTGGGAAGCGAATTAATAGATATACTGGTAGAAAAAGCAGCAGAGGGTGTCCATGTTCGCTTGCTTTACGACGATGTGGGAAGTAAATTCTCTGCAGCCACCAAGAAGAAAATGAACCAGAGCGGGATTGCCCATTTCCCCTTTATGCCGGTTCACCTCCCCAAGTTTGCGAGTAAACTCAATTACCGAGATCACCGTAAGATCGTGGTGATCGACGGGAGCGTGGGATATGTCGGTGGAATCAATATCAATAAAAAATACGACAACAGCTATAAAAACCCCAGGTACTGGCGAGATACACATCTGAGGATCGAAGGTCCGGCGGTAGGATCACTGCAGGCATCTTTCTTATTGAGCTGGGATTTCTGTAATAACGAGGAGGAAGAGTTGATCAACGAATTTTTCCCGGAACATAAACCGGATTGCAATGACCCGGTAGGAGTCCAGATCGCCGCCAGTGGACCCGATACCGATTGGGCGAATATTATGGAGGCCATGTTCACTGCAATTAATACGGCCAGGGATTATATCTATATCACTACCCCATACTTAATTCCGAATAATGCTATGCTAACGGCCCTGTCTACTGCCGGACGCAGCGGGGTGGATGTAAGGATCATCATTCCGTACGAATCTGATTCCTGGGCAGCCCAGTACGCGACAGATTCCTATATTGAAGAGTTACTGAGTTCCAGGGTTAAGATATTCCGGTATACCAAGGGCTTTATTCACTCCAAAACCATGGTGGTAGACGATAGCTTCTCCAGTATAGGGACAGCGAACCTGGATTACCGTAGTTTCTCCATTAATTTCGAGGTCAACGCCCTGCTTTACAGCCAGAATAAAGCCAAGGAAATGAAAGAGCTATTTGAGAAGGACCTGGAAGACTGTGATGTAGTAGACCTGGACCGCTGGTTAGAACGGGGAATTCGCAGGAAGCTGCAGGAGTCCTTTAATCGCTTATGGGCCCCATTACTCTGATCAGATCTTTTTCATCTGCTGCTGCATCATCTTGATCTGTTCGTTGAGCATATTGTTCTTGTCCAGCTTTTTGGCTTCGGCTAACAAGGTCTGAGCCTCTCTCTTACGTCTTTTCTGCATGGCGATACCTGCCAGGCTCAATTTTGCCATTGCCAGGTCATAGTCCATATTCAGTCCCAGTTTCAGTGCTTTACGAAAATACTTCTCTGCCTGGGTCAGGTTTTTCTGTGAATAGATGATCCCAAAAAGGTAGTTGTAGTATCCCTCTTGCTTCTCGGTAAGGGCAGATGAAGGATTTTTAACCCGGTTGAGCCATTTCTCGGTACCGGCCAGGTCTTGTTTTCGCATCCTGAGGAAGGCCAACAAAAGAAACTCGTTCCTGAAATATAGAAATACAAAGATCAGGGAAAAAAGGATTAGGAAGATGCCGTTAGCGATCTCACCTTCGATGAACTGGTAAACGGCAAAGGCTATGATAAGGGCGGTTATTACGAGTTTGATGTTTTTGTTGAACATGTCAGTCTTGTATTAATGTATAGGTTATTGTTGATTTTATTCTTGTAGGTACGGCCACTTCTCCCAGCGCCATAGGGGAGGAGTATCCTTTGGAATTGCTTTCCACTTTCATGGATCGGACAAATCCGGAATCGCGGAGGGTAACCAGCCTGGTTTGCTGTAAGCCTTCCAATTCTATAGGCTGGTCTGGCTGGTCTATCTTTATCTTTATCCGGGCTTTACCCAGTATGGTTGCCTTAGTTGGCAATAGCTCTTCTAAGGTCCAGTCATTCCTGGCCGAGATCTTTCCCTGGTATTGGTTAGACCAGTGATCACCCACCTTTACAGCGCGGTCCGGGTAAAAGTAAGTCAGTTGTTTAAAACTGTTTGCAAGCGCCTTTGATCCGAAATCGCGTTCCAGGGAGGCCTGCATCAGCATCCGGGAATATTCATCTTCCAAGCCTGATGCATCCACCATTTTATCGATCATAATGTCGCCTCCTTTAACGTTCAGAACATTACCGGTCCTTGACATTACTATCTCAATAGGTGATTCTAGCAGGGAATGAAATACATTGGAATCCTGGTCGCCCTCCCCGGGATCGCCGGCATTTACTTCTAATAATGTGCCCTGCAGGTTAGAGGACAAGCTGATATTGAGCTCTTTAAATGTTACCGTGATGTAATAATTGTCTTGCTGTACCCCGGTCACTTCAAATTTCATGATACTTTGGAGTGTATTGGTCACCTGGTGGGGGCCCTGGGGCATATCCTGTATGATCTGCTGCTGTGCCTCCTGCCTGATGGTAAACTGTTCACCCTTCTCCAGGGAATACTGCAGTGTTGTCTGACCAAATCCCAGGCTGGTAAGGCAAAAAAGTAAGCATATAGAAATTGATCTGATCATGGGGTCCGGGTACTGCCTGATTGCAGCCGCAAAAGTAATAAAAACTATCGGAAATATTTTCTAATTCCATTTGGCAAAGCGAAAAGTCTTCGTATATTTGCGCCCAGATTTTGAGGAACGTGAAGTCTCCTCGTCATAACAGCAGCATCAAAATTTTTCCAGAATGAAAAGAACATATCAGCCCTCGAAAAGGAAGAGAAGGAACAAACATGGTTTTAGAGAACGCATGGCATCCGTTAATGGAAGAAAGGTGCTGGCTAGTAGAAGAGCCAAAGGTAGAAAGAAACTTTCTGTATCCTCTGAGCCGAGACACAAGAAATAATGAATAAATATTCATAAATAAAGAGGTGTTACTTTTTAAAAGTAGCACCTTTTTTTTTGTTTTGTAGTTACCCCTGTATAATCCCGTACTATGCCAAAAAGAAAAGAATTAAAAAGTGTATTGATTATAGGTTCTGGTCCCATCGTTATAGGGCAGGCCTGCGAATTTGATTACTCCGGATCCCAGGCGCTTCGTTCCCTGAGAGAAGATGGAATTGAAACCATCCTGATAAACAGCAACCCGGCGACCATCATGACAGATCCGTCCATGGCAGATCATATATACCTCTTGCCACTGACGACAAAGTCTATTATAAAGGTGTTGAAAAAGCACCCTAATATCGATGCAGTATTGCCTACAATGGGAGGGCAAACGGCGTTGAACCTCTGCATAGAAGCCGATGAGAAAGGAATCTGGGAAGATTTTGATACCGAGATCATCGGCGTTGATATCGATGCGATAAATATTACCGAAGATCGTGAGAAATTCCGTGAACTGATGATGAAGATCGGGATTGGGATGCCACCACAGGCCTCCGCTACATCTTTCCTCAAAGGAAAAGAGATCGCCCAGGAATTCGGTTTTCCCCTGGTGATCAGGGCTTCGTATACCCTTGGGGGAGCAGGTGCTTCTATAGTACACCGGCAGGAAGATTTTGACGAGCTGCTCAGCATAGGGCTCGAAGTTTCTCCTATCCACGAGGTAATGATCGATAAAGCCCTGATCGGCTGGAAGGAATACGAGCTGGAACTGCTGCGAGATGCAAATGACAACGTAGTCATTATCTGTACCATAGAAAACATGGACCCCATGGGGATACATACCGGGGATTCTATTACTGTAGCACCCGCAATGACCCTTTCTGACCGCACATTTCAGCGTATGCGTGATATGGCGATCAAAATGATGCGTAGTATCGGTGATTTTGCCGGCGGATGTAATGTACAGTTCGCGGTAAGTCCTGATGACGAGGAAGATATTATTGCTATCGAGATCAATCCAAGGGTTTCCAGGTCTTCTGCCCTGGCTTCTAAAGCAACCGGGTATCCAATTGCCAAGGTAGCTACCAAACTGGCTGTCGGTTACCACCTGAACGAACTGGAGAACCAGATCACTAAGTCTACTTCTGCCTTATTTGAGCCTTCAGTGGATTACGTCATCGTTAAGATCCCTCGCTGGAACTTTGACAAGTTTGAAGGATCGGACAGGACCCTGGGCTTACAGATGAAATCTGTAGGCGAGGTAATGGGTATTGGTCGCTCTTTCCAGGAAGCGTTGCACAAAGCCACACAATCCCTTGAGATTAAAAGAAATGGCCTGGGTGCAGACGGCAAAGGATACACCGATTACGAGACCATCATTCAGAAGCTTACAGTTCCCAGCTGGGACAGGGTATTTGTGATTTACGATGCCATACAATTGGGAATCCCGCTGAGTCGTATCCATGATATCACTAAGATTGATATGTGGTTCCTGAAGCAATATGAAGAACTTAACTGCCTGGAGAAGGAGATTTCCAAGTATACGGTAGAAAGCCTGCCCAAGGAGTTGTTGCTCGAGGCCAAACAGAAAGGTTTTGCAGATCGGCAGATCGCGCATATGCTCGACTGCTACGAAAGTGAAGTGCATAAAAAAAGAATGTCACAGGATATCAAAAGGGTGTACAAACTCGTGGATACCTGTGCTGCTGAATTTGAAGCGGTAACCCCGTATTACTATTCGACCTTTGAAGAAGAAATTGAAACTGCAGACGGGAAGAAATACGTAGCCAATGACAGCAAAGTTACCGATCGGAAGAAGATCGTAGTCCTTGGTTCAGGTCCCAATAGGATAGGGCAGGGAATCGAATTTGATTACTGCTGTGTGCATGGAGTACTGGCAGCGGCAGAATGCGGTTACGAGACCATCATGATCAACTGTAACCCGGAAACAGTGTCGACCGACTTTGACACCGCCGACAAACTTTACTTTGAGCCGGTATTCTGGGAACATATCTACGATATCATTTTGCATGAAAAACCCGAAGGGGTAATTGTACAGCTTGGAGGACAAACCGCCTTGAAACTGGCAGAGAAGCTGGATAAATACGGGATTAAGATCATCGGTACCAGCTTTGATTCCCTGGATCTTGCGGAAGATCGTGGTAGCTTTTCCAAGTTATTACAGGAAAATGACATTCCTTACCCTGAATTCGGCGTAGCCGAGAGTGCAGATGAAGCCCTGGCGCTGGCCGATAAACTGAATTTCCCATTGTTAGTAAGACCTTCTTACGTTTTAGGAGGACAGGGGATGAAGATCGTGATCAACAAGGAAGAATTAGAGGAGCATGTGGTGGACCTGCTTCGTAAGATCCCGAACAATAAACTTTTACTGGATCATTACCTGGACGGTGCCATCGAGGCCGAAGCAGATGCTATCTGTGACGGGGAGGATGTGTATATCATCGGGATCATGGAGCATATTGAGCCTTGCGGGATCCATTCCGGGGACTCTAACGCTACCCTGCCACCCTTTAACCTGGGCGAGTTCGTGATGCAGCAGATCAAGGACCATACCCGGAAGATCGCCCTTGCCCTGAAGACCGTGGGACTGATTAACATTCAGTTCGCGATCAAGGATGATAAGGTGTACATTATTGAAGCCAATCCAAGGGCGTCCAGGACCGTTCCATTTATCGCTAAAGCCTACGGGGAACCCTATGTGAATTATGCGACTAAAGTGATGCTGGGGGAGAAAAAGGTGAAAGATTTCGACTTTAATCCAAAACTGGAAGGGTTCGCGATCAAACAGCCTGTATTCTCTTTTAATAAGTTTCCGAATGTGAATAAGAACCTGGGGCCGGAAATGAAAAGTACCGGTGAGAGTATATTATTTATTGACAATCTGAAGGATGATCAATTCTACGATCTCTATACCAGGAGGAAAATGTACCTGAGTAAATAACAAAAGCTGAATAAGCCGAAATAACCCCTTGTTCCAACCGGAGCAGGGGGTTTTATTTTTCCGAGGCTTCTGGTTTAAAATCGACCCTAACTTTTTCTCCACAGACAATTTTCTTGAATAACATTCTTGAAACCCTATAAGGAATATCTACTGTCATGACAGAAGAAGTTTGTAATGAATTTCAATTCTTAATTCTACTTTTATTTAATCGAAAATTACATTTATAAACTCACCGATAAAGGTCTAGAGGTCAGTTATTTTAACACAAATAGTGCATTTCATCGATCTTTTAATTTTTTTTTCACATTTCATCGACTAAAACCTTAATTTCATCGTAAGTATACAATAAATGGTTATTTGCCTTTTCTACATTAAAAATCACAAAACTTTAAACATTTGACAAGCAGTTTATAGTCGCTTTTTGAACATTATTCTTAGTGTCGCTTAGGCCAATTATTAAATATTAACAG
>JABDLH010000112.1 GCA_013003145.1 Flavobacteriaceae bacterium
CAACTTAACGATTCAAAAAAATTAAGTGTTCGCCAGCGAAACCTGATTAGGCCTTTGATCGAAGAAAAAGCGATGACCTTCGGGGTAGCTCATCTTCATCCAGAATCTATAGATGAGATCAACATTCTGAACGCCTCCATACAAGCCATGCACGAGGCACTTTCCGTACTTAAACAAAATCCGCAGAAAATTCTCGTCGATGGCAACAGGTTTAAACCTTTCGGCTCTATCCCTTATGAATGCGTGATAAAAGGAGACGGCAAATACCTCAGCATTGCAGCAGCCTCTGTTCTTGCCAAAACTTACCGGGACGCATATATGGAACTAATTCATGAGGAGTACCCCATGTATAATTGGAAAAAGAATAAAGGATACCCTACGGTAGAACATCGTGAAGCGATCAAAAAGTACGGCATTACTCCATACCACCGCAAGAGTTTCCGGTTATTGCCAAGACAGCTCAAATTTGAATTGTAAAATTGTAATTTTATTAAAACCTCCAACTCTCCATGTCGCTTAGAATTTTCGCGTTTTTCCTTTTGATTATAACCCTGGGATGTACTCAAAAGCCCACTCCTGCCGGGGAATTATTGGCACACCTGCCCTCTGAATCTTCAGTACTGATAAAAATAAATGATGGAGAAAATCTCATTTCGGAACTTAATTCCAGTAATCTGGTACAATTAGCCATAAAAGAAAAACTACCTAAAAAGGTCGATGAATTGCTAAGGGGAATTTCATTGAATTCAACAAAAGGAGAACAATTACTGGCATTATCGGGAAGCCATGAAGATTCAGTGGCCTACCTCTACCTGGCAAAACAGGCGCCCGACAGTATTCTTACCTCATCAGCAAAAAACAAAAGCGTTGAAACCATCACATCTGCCGGTCATGATTTTATTAAATACGAGATAGAGGATCTCCTTTTTTTCACCACCAAGGACCGTGGAATCTTTAAAATGAGCAACTCCCTGGCCCTATTAAAAGACAATGTCAGCGCAGTGCATACAGAGACAGATCAAACGCTGAAAACACTTTATGAAACCGCGAACCTAAATAAGAGCTCTAATATCTTCCTGAAGTTGACTCGCAGGAATCCTTTTGTCTCCTATAGCCCGGTCTCCACAGGAGAAACACAGCTTCCATTACTATCAGAATGGGTAGCCCTGGATACGGAGATATCCCGTACAAGTTTACGCTTAAACGGGGTAGGCATAATTAGCGATTCTAGCAGCAGCATGGCATCCCTGCTACGGGATACCGGGACGCTCCCTACCAAAACTCCCGCTATAGCTCCAGAGAATATCCTTGCCATGGTCAGTTTTGCTTTTCAGCATAAAAAGATTCTGGATAAGAATCTCAACGCATTTCGAGATTCTGTGGAAATCCCGGGAGCGTTCCAGACGGTAGAAGAAGTAGGTGTTGTATATTTTGAGCGCTCTAAAGCGATTATGCTTCATACCTATGGTGCAGAGAACCTCAACGAAGTATTAGCCACCTATAGCACCACATCAGAAAATATACAGGGAAGCGAGATTTTTGAACTGCGGGAGAACGATATACTGGCCAATGCTTTCAATCCATTTATCGCTAATTTTAGCCCCCGTTTTTACACCGTACTGGAGAACACATTCATTTTTGGGCAGGATAGTGAAACTGTACAGGAAATTATCGCCTCTTACAGCCGTAAATCTACATTTGATAATAATCCTGCGTATAAAACAGTGCGGACCTCGCTCGCCGATGAAAGCAATATGATGCTCATCGCATCTCAAGAGGGTTTGGAGCGCATTGCAGAAGATGGTTTCAGTATACCCACCCCAATTTTATTTCAAAGCAACGGTTTAAGTGATTACATTTTTGCACTGCAGCTCATTGCTGAGGACAATTATTTTCACACCACCCTGATCGCACAAGAAGAACAAGCCGAAGAAATTAGCGACAACAATTGGAATAAGGCAAAATTCAACTTACAATCCAAAGGGATAACGGATCCCCAATTTGTGACCAACCACCTCAACGGCAAAAAAGAAGTTGTGGTTCAGGACGAAAATTATCGGCTTTACCTTATCGATCCTCAGAATGGCATACGTTGGACCAAGCAACTCGACGGCCCGATACAGGGGGAGATCCAACAGGTGGATCTTTACAAGAACGGAAGACTACAACTAGCTTTTACCACGGACCAGCAATTCCTCATCCTGGATAGGAACGGGAAAGAAGTTGCTCCTTTCACTTTCACTTATGCCGGAGGTAACCTTAATCCTCTCGCCGTTTTTGACTATAACAAGGATCGAAACTACAGGTTTGTGGTCACCCAGGGCGAAACAGTAAGAATGTATAATTCCAAAGGGAAGATCGTAAAGGGATTTAAGTACACCGCCGCGCCCAGCGCAATTTTAAAAGCACCTAAACACTTCAGGATTTCGGGCAGGGATTACCTGGTCTTCCTCCTGGAGAACGGCCAGCTGGAAATACTTAGCCGGGTAGGTAAAACCAGGGTACCGGTCAATAAAAAAATGGATTTTTCAGACAACGAAGTATTTGACTACAAGGGTAATTTCACCATAACTGAAAAGGATGGAAACCTGGTCCTAATTGACCCAAGGGGAAAAATCACGGAACGCCAACTGAACCTAGCTGCTGATCACGGGTGGGCGGCAAAAGACAATCTCCTCACTTATACCAATGAAAATCTTATAACGATAGGTAATAAGGAGGTCTCACTGGATTACGGAGTGTTTACGAGACCCAAAATCCTCACTATGGGCAAAAAGGTGTTTATTACGGTCACCGATCTACAATCCCGGCAGGTATTTCTTTTAGAAACTAATGGTAAACAGCTAAGCGGCTTCCCGGTATACGGCAGCTCTGTCGCAGATCTGGCTGACTGGAATAAGGATGGTAAACCAGACCTGGTAACTTTAGAAGGAGATACTGAGATAGTCATATACAGCAAGGATTAATTCATTAAAATTCAAGATCTCAGTCTTTAAAAGCAATGTATACAATATTCAATTCTGAATAATACTTTTTGCCTATCTTTAAGAGACATTAAAATGTTATACCATGAATATCAGAAGCCACTATCCAATAATGGCGCTTCTGCTAATGGTGTTTCTATGTGTCCCCCGGCTGGAAGCCCAATTGCTTAAAAAATTAGGCAAAAAAGCAGAACGAGCTGCCGAAAGAACAATTGAAAGGCGCGTTGAACGCGAGACTGAAAAGAAAACTGATGCTGCTTTAGACAGCATCCTGGAACCCGGGAGTAAACCCGGTAATCCCGCACCCCCTCCCCAAACGGGAGACTCTCCTGATCAAGGAAGTACTCAGCCCGCGCCCCCGGGAAATTCGAAAACTACCCCGCAGAAGCAGAAATTGACCATCTATACCAACTATGATTTTGTACCGGGATCGCGTACCATATTATATGATGACTTCTCTGTTGACCAGCTGGGCGACTTTCCGGCGAAATGGAATACGAACGGAAGCGGCGAAGTGGTCAGGCTGGATGACGAGCCCGAAAAATGGTTAAAACTATCTAATAATACTGTGTTCGTGCCAGACCTTCCCGAAACCCTTCCGGAAGATTATACGATCGAATTTGATCTTATCACCACCGGCTTGGATCGTAGTACTTCATCTACCGCCAGGTTAAAACTGATCCTTGACGATAATAAGGCTTTCAGAAATGGTCGCCAATACGCAGAGATGAGCTTACCCTTTGCCCAATACACCGATGCCGGTGTATATGTCAACAATCATTTTACCGATGTGACCCCATTACGGAACTATATTAAGAAAGATGTACGCAATGAAATGCTCAGGAATGCTCATATCGCTGTAGCCGCTAATGGGCCCAGGTTCAGGGTGTGGGTCAATGAACGTAAAATAGTGGATTTGCCCAGGTTCATGAGTCCAGGGGTACCGCAATATTTGAAATTCCAACTACAGGGTATGCCGAGTGAAACCAAAGAACAGTTTGTTTTTATCACCAACCTTAAAGTTGCAGAAGGCGGTTTGGATCTTCGTGCAAAGCTCCTTAAGGACGGCGGCTTTTCTACGACCGGGATACTATTTGATACCGGTTCTGACGTGATCAAGCCGGCCTCGTACAGTATCCTGAAAAACATAGCCGATGCATTACAACAGGAGTCTCAAATGCAGGTTAAAATTATAGGACATACCGATGGGGATGGCAGCGATGATAGTAACCTCCAGCTATCGATCAAAAGAGCCGAAGCCGTGAAAGAGGCGCTTACCGGTGAATTTTCAATTGACCCTGGCAGGCTGAGTACTGACGGAATGGGAGAGAAAGAACCCGTGGCCTCTAATGACACTTCTGATGGTAAAGCGAAGAACAGGAGAGTAGAGTTTAAAAAACAATCTTAAAACAAGAATTATGAGAAATATATTATTGATGCTAATTGTCCTGGTGCTGGCCGGTGTGCCAGCCTTTGCCCAAGATTGCAGCAAGTTTTATCCGCTTCAGGAAGGAACTTCCTTAGAATACACCAATTATGACAAGAAGGACAGGGTCGATGGAACTATAACCTATGAAGTGATCAGCTCAGAAAATAACTCGGACGGCACAACGGCAGTCATGCAAATGTCCCTGCAAGACCAGGATGGGGAAGAAGTAATGCAGTCAGAATACGAGGTACGATGTAAGGATAATGTTGTTCATATCGATTTTAAATCACTGATGAATCAACAGATGATGGAACAATTTAAAGAAATGGACGTAGAGCTCAGTGGTACTGACCTGGAGCTGCCCAATAACCTTGCCGTTGGCCAGTCACTCAATGATGCCAACCTCAACATGAAGATGAGCATGGGAGCTGTGAATATGAATATGAATGTGGAGACCATTAACCGAAAGGTAGAGAAAAAAGAATCCGTAACTACTCCCGCCGGGACTTTTGATTGTTTCGTGATCTACAGTGAAACCAGCACCAAAATGATGATGGGCAAGCAGACATTTCCGTCACGAACCTGGCTAGCTGAAGGAATTGGGGTAATCAAACAGGAAAGCTATAATAAAAAAGGAAATCCTATCGGGAAGATGGTGTTGACCGCTTATTCAAATTAATAAGACCCTTCAGGGGGTTGCAGGATCCCGCTCCAATTCCGCTTCAAACAATGTTTTAAAATGGAAGAGCAATTTTTCCTTCACTTCCTCCATGGGTATTTCCGCCCGTCCGAGCTCTGCATTCAGGGAAGTCACTGCCTTATCCTTTATACCACAGGGAATCATAAGGTCAAAATACCCGAGGTTTGCATTTACATTCAGAGCAAATCCGTGCATAGTAACCCAACGGCTCGCTCTTACCCCCATAGCGCAGATTTTTCGAGCAAAGGGAGTGCCTACGTCCAGCCAGACGCCGGTTTCACCTTCAGACCTGCTCGCACTAAGACCGTAATCGGTTAATGTCCTGATCACCATTTCCTCGAGGAAACGCAGGTATTTATGTATATCTGTAAAGAAGTTATCTAGATCCAGAATGGGATAACCAACGATCTGGCCCGGGCCGTGATAGGTAATATCTCCTCCCCGGTTGATCTTATAGAATTTAGCGTTGTGCTCCTTTAATTGTTGTTCATCGACCAGGAGATTAGACATATCCCCACTCTTCCCCAGTGTAAAGACGTGCGGATGCTCCACGAAAAGAAAATAGTTGGGTGTAGATACTTCTGTTTTGTTTCTCCTATTCGCAATCTTGAGATTGACGATCTTTTGAAACAACTCTTCCTGGTAATCCCAGGTCTCTTTATAGTCTTTCAGCCCTAATTCCTCAACGGTTATACGCTTGTTCATACCTATTACTCTTCAGAAAGTGCAAAGGTACGACTATCCGTTGGGATTATTCAGGATGACCAAGGCCGCGATCACACCGGGAACCCAGCCGCAAAGGGTGAGAAGAAACACAATTAATATAGAACCACAACCCCTGCCGATTACAGAAAGAGGTGGAAAAAGAATAGCGAGAAGAACGCGCCAGAAACTCATAAAAGTTGATTTGATTATCCCTGTAGGGATTGATTGATGACAGCTATATGACGAATAAATCCTGCTTTTGTTACACCCCAATTCCAAACTTTAACCACCTGTACCAACATTCGCCTGCCCGACATTGAAAGATTTGGGCTAAGTCGCTATATTTGCAGCCTTAATTCGCGCTTATGCAACTGTCCGAACAAGAAGTTATTAGAAGGGAGAAATTATCCAAATTGCGGGAGGCCGGGATCAACCCATACCCTGCGGCGTTATACCCGGTAGACCATACGGCTGAAAGTATCCGGAAAAACTACGAAGAAGGCAAACACGTAACAGTTGCGGGCAGGCTGATGTCCAGGCGTATTCAGGGTAAAGCATCCTTTGCCGAATTACAGGATAGTACCGGTAGGATACAGGTTTATTTTAATCGCGATGAGATTTGCACCGGGGATGATAAGACCATTTACAATGACGTTTACAAGAAACTATTAGACATTGGAGATATCATCGGTGTTGAGGGTGAGTTGTTCACCACCCAGGTTGGAGAAAAGACCATCCTCGTCAAGGGATTTACTTTACTCAGCAAAGCCCTACGCCCACTACCCCTTCCTAAAAAGGATGCGGAAGGAAATACTTACGACAAATTCAATGATCCGGAACAAAGATATCGGCAGCGATATGTAGACCTTGCGGTGAATCCATCTGTCAAAGACACTTTTATAAAGAGGACCAAGATCACTAACAGTATCCGTGATTTCTTTAACCAGAGAGGATACCTGGAAGTGGAAACACCGATATTGCAACCCATTCCCGGTGGTGCAGCGGCCAGGCCTTTCCTCACCCATCATAACGCGCTCAATATTCCATTATACCTCAGGATAGCGAACGAGTTGTACCTGAAGAGGCTGATCGTCGGAGGGTTTGACGGCGTCTACGAGTTCTCCAAGGATTTCCGAAATGAAGGGATGGACAGGACCCATAACCCCGAATTCACAGTAATGGAGCTGTATGTGGCCTACAAGGATTACTTGTGGATGATGGAAACCACGGAACAGTTATTAGAAAAAGTTGCTACCGATGCCACGGGAGGCACCAAAATCACTGTAGGTGATAATGAGATAGAGTTTAAAGCTCCTTACCCCAGGGTACCTATCCTTGAAGCGATCAGGAAACACACAGGATACGATGTTGCTGGCTTGAACGAATCTGAACTTCGCGAAGTTGCCAAAAAACTGGATGTGGAAGTAGATGATAGTATGGGTATCGGGAAACTCATCGATGAAATATTCGGGGAGCATTGTGAAAAGCACTACATACAACCCACCTTTATAACGGATTACCCCAAGGAGATGAGTCCGCTCACCAAGGAACACAGGGACAACCCTGCGCTTACTGAGCGCTTTGAATTGATGGTGAATGGTAAGGAGCTCGCTAATGCCTACTCGGAGCTGAATGATCCCATCGACCAGCGAAAAAGATTTGAAGATCAGCTAAAGTTATCCGAAAAAGGTGATGATGAAGCGATGTTCATCGACCAGGATTTCCTGCGAGCCCTGGAATACGGAATGCCGCCTACCTCCGGGATAGGAATCGGGATAGACAGGCTTGTGATGCTGCTGACCAATAATTCATCCATACAGGAAGTCTTATTCTTCCCGCAAATGCGCCCGGAGAAAAAACCGCTGCAGCTCAGTGATAATGAAAAAGCAATCCTGGATATATTAAAACCGGAAGGGAGTATGTCATTGGATGCATTAAAGGAAAAAGCCGGGCTCAGCAACAAGGCTTGGGATAAAGGCCTGAAAGGCCTGAATAAGCATGGTCTTACCAAGGTTTCCAAGGAAGACGATGGGCTTGTAGTCAGCCTGCAATCCTGATACAGGGCATAGGCATTTTTTAAGTTTGGGTGAATTAATAGGTGCCTGGCTTACCGCTTGTCGAAAATCTGAAATATAATCGTTGCCTTTAGCGTTTTATAGTAATAGATCCCAAATCTACTACTGTTATGAAACGCTACTCATTGCTACTGGCAACGGTTTTACTATTGTATTCCTGCAGCATGGACAAAGAAACGGAATTGTCTCCGGAGCCACCTTTGTCAGCGGAGACCGAGCTTCGCGCCTGCTTCCAGCTTTCTCAGAACAGTATTATGGCCGGAGCCTCCTTTACTATTACGAACTGCTCCGAAGGTGCGCAATCCTACCTGTATGATTTTGGAAATGGGATTACTAGCACCGAAGATCAACCCACCATATTTTACGAAGAGGCCGGGAGCTACGAGCTGAGTCTTACGGTTGCAGGGGAAGGGAATATTTCGGACACCTTCAGCATTACTATCCAGGTTGTGGGTCCTAATTTCGTTTATCCCGAAATCCCGCAAGGGTATACTGCCAATCCTATAGACCTCGGGTTAGATAGCCATAGCGGAAGTTTATATGCAATTACAGTCCTTAAAGACGAAGGGGGGTTGGAAGGAAGTAAATTCTACTATCACTCCTTGGGTCCATCTATGATGGAGGATTCACATTACCTCGGAGATCAATCCTACGAAGGGAATAATGCCTTTAGCTGGTTTCTCGAGGGCGGCGTTCGTGGATTTCATTTTTCAAGAACCCTGAACGGTTTTTATGGATCCCGGGAAGTTAACTATGATGCCGACTGGAACCTGTCTGGTCAACTAAACTCTGCAGACCAGGTAAGCTATGGCTACCTAGCCGACAACGGTAACCTCTTATTTTATGGCTCAATTAAAGAGGGTGCATTTAATAAAGCCGCTATTGACATGCGGAATGCCATGGGAGATTCATTTAAACGGATACTGCACCAGGTCGGCGAGCATGATTCACACATCGGGAATTTGATCAAGACAGAAAACGGTTATGTGGCATTTGGCGGGAGTTTTATAAAGAATGACAGCAAGCCCTTTATCGCAGAATATAAACCAGCACTCCTATTCCTGGATGAGGCCTTAGAATTGATCAGCTATAAAATCTATGATAATTCTATGCTGACCGGGAAGGTTTTTTCCACGGCAGATCTGAACGGCTCATTTGATATGGCGCGCCTGTCCAACGGGAATTACGTGCTCTACGGCCTGGGGGAACTCCTGGTTACGGATGGCTCGGGTAATATTATCAGGTCGCATTTCTACGAGAATACCCTTAACAACCAGGGACTGGTCTGTTTAAGGGATACCTTCATCATTTCCAGTGATCGTTTCTTACGAAAATTCAACGCCCAGGGCGATCAACTTATATCCCTTCAATATCCCGGTAAACAAGTCCCCTCTTTTATCCAAAAGGAAGATAAACTGTACTTAATTGCAAAATATGCAAGCCCGGAGGGTGATCAGCTTCTTTACGGAGCCCTTGATCACGACCTTAATACCGTGGCATGGGAACCATGGTAGCCTAATTATTATTTTATTTACTAAAGGAAAAAAACTAGTTTAGGACCAAACTTAAATTATGGCCCTCAGCAAAAAAATAGGTCTCCTGTTGGGGCCTGCTCTTTTCCTCCTGATCCTGATACTCCCCTTTGACCTGGTTTCCGAATCCGGGGACAGGGTGATTGCCGTAGCCGTATGGATGATCACCTGGTGGATCACAGAATCAGTATCAATCTCCGTCACAGCCCTTTTACCTCTATTTCTATTTCCGCTACTGAAGATAATGCCCATAGGTGAAGTCGGCGCTAATTATGGCAGCCCTATTATCTTCCTGTTCTTTGGTGGATTTGTATTGGCCCTGGCGCTGGAAAAGGTGAATTTGCATAAACGGATCGCCTTAAACATCATCCGGATCACCGGAACAACCCCGAACAGGGTGGTTCTCGGCTTTATGATCGCGACTGCTGCCTTAAGCATGTGGATCAGCAACACCGCCAGTACGGTGGTCATGTTACCGATAGCTTTATCGGTGATAAAATTATTGATCAATGATGCCGATGGATTTACAAAGGACGATCAGAATTTTGCATTAAGCGTCATGCTGGGAATTGCCTTTTCGGCTAACGCCGGTGGTATTGCCACGGTTATTGGCACACCCCCCAACTCTGTCTTGATCGGCCTTTTAGAGAATGAATATAATATCCAGATCTCTTTCTTAAAATGGATGACTCTCGGTCTGCCATTTTCCATAGTATTACTGACCATCTGTTACCTGGTCCTGGTTAAATGGATGTTTCCTAATAAGCACTTGAAATTTGACGCCTCCCAGGAAGTGATACAGGTTGAATTAGAGAAACTCGGACCCACCAGTCGTAAAGAAAAAATGGTATTGAGCATTTTTGGGGTTACCGTATTCCTCTGGATCTTCCGTACCGTTATCAACGGGATTTTCCCATGGCTGGAACTTTCGGATACTTTGATCAGTATGATGGGCGCTATCTCGCTCTTTGCTATACCCTTCAATTATAAAAAAGGAGATTTTATACTGGGTTGGCAGGATACGGAGAAGTTGGCTTGGGGGATCCTGATCTTGTTTGGAGGGGGGCTGGCTCTTGCCAACGGGATGTCTGTAAGCGGGATCGTCGACATGGTATCAGCAGCCATTGCGACCAGTAACGTCAGTATACTGGTTACCGCGGCCATGTTGATCTTCCTGATGCTTTTTATGACAGAGCTGATGAGCAATGTAGCCCTGGTAGCAGTATTAGCACCTGTTGTTGCGGGTATAGCTATAGGCTTAAATATCCCGATGCTACACCTCTTAATACCGGTCACTATTGCGAGTAGCTGTGCATTCATGCTCCCAATGGCTACCCCACCTAACGCCATTGTTTTTGCTAGCGGGTATATACAGGTGCACCAAATGGCACGGGTCGGTATCATTCTTAACCTTATTGCCGTTGTGCTTTTGATAATGCTTTTTGAATGGGTGATTCCCTTGATGTTCTAAAATGAAAAAACCTCCCCGAAGGGAGGTCAGCTAATTCAAAATCATAACATTTGGGGCTGTTTACTACCTAAAAGGAAGAAACAGTTGTGTTGGATATCTCACCAGTGGCACACTTAATCCCCCTGACGGTGATTCTGATCGGTTCGCTATACGGCGCATAAGGATCGAAGCCTACCGGCAGGAATAAGCTGGTATCGATTTCAGGATCCAGGTCTTGCTCTTCATCCTCAATAAAAGATACACTCATTGGATCGGTAGGCGCACTGTAGGGATCAAAATTTTCGGGCAGGTATAGACTGGTATCAAAGCCCAGGTCAATATCTTCTTCTTCCTCGATAAAAACGATCTCGCTAAGATCAGGCTCGCTATATTCTGCTACTGAAAGTCCCCTTTCCAGCCCCCATGGGTTCTCGTTTTCCCTCCACGTTTCCACGAGGGCTTGGTGTGTGATTAGGAAAGAGGTAGTTACTATATCCACATCGGATTCAGATGTGTTGTTGATCGGGTCATGCGGTGTGGAATTACTGCCCAGCAATAAAAGGCCACTGAATAATAGGATGAGGTTCATTTTTTGATTGTTTAATGATGAATGGTTTTATACTTAAATAGACTAGTAACGAACCGGATTGTTACAATTTTAGGTTTAGTTTAACAACATAAGTCCGCCATTATCAGGAAGTAAGGATATCAAAACCACCAGAAATCGTAAGTTTTATCGATGAAATGCAGGCTGTTTCCAACATCAACTAAGGCTGTTTAATTTTCACCACAACTTTTAGACAGTTAACAGCAAAATGCAGTGGGTTCACAACATACTGCGGTGCTGTGTATTTCAAGATTCTATCTTAGTGGTATTAAAACCCCAAATTATGTCCTACAAAATCAAAAGCCTGCTCTACTTTGTTTGTTTCCTGGCAGCCATTGGTATCTACGAACTGACAGAACCTGAACCTACTCGGGAAGATGTCATTGCAGATGCTGTAAAAAATGCTGAGGCCGAGGAACTCACACCTGAAGCAGTGGTCCAACTGGAATTTGTACAATGATTTAAGGAACTTAGATTTGGTTCTGAAAGACAAGGGCGCGGTTATTCCGCGCCCTTGTTGTTATAAGTAATTCTGTAATAAAAACTAGAGACTGTCTATAGTTTCAGCAAATGCCGTAAGCACCTGGTCCAGGTCATCCATGGTGATGGCATCATTGAGAAAATAACTTTCAAATGCACTCGGGGGAAGATATACTCCCCTGTTCAGCATCCCGTGGAAATATTTATTGAACAGATCGTGATCACATGCCGCTGCACTGGCAAAATCGATCACCTCATGTTCAGAAAAATGCAGGGAAATCATAGAACCAAACCGATTGATCCGGTAGGGAACCCCTTTTTTATCCAGTATGGGTTTCATTCCCTCCTGCAGGTATGTTGCTTTATCCTCAAGGCTTGTAAATATTGCCGGGTTTTCATTTAAAGCCTTCAGCATGGCAAATCCTGCGCTCATGGCCAATGGATTCCCGCTGAGTGTTCCGGCCTGGTACACTGGCCCGCTTGGCGCCAGGTGATCCATGATTTCTGCCCTGGCAGCAAAGGCACCAACAGGCAGTCCACCACCGATGACCTTACCAAAGGTCACGATATCGGCTAGTGTTCCCAAAACTTCTTGAGCACCACCTTTAGCAAGGCGGAATCCCGTCATCACTTCATCAAAAATAAGCAGTATCCCTTCCTGGTCACAAAGTGAGCGGAGTCCTTTTATAAAACCTTCTTGAGGCGGGATGCACCCCATATTACCGGCTACCGGCTCCAGGATGATCGCTGCAATCTCGCCTTGGTTGGCTTTTACCAATTCTTCTACTTGTGAAAGGTTGTTATAAGAGGCCAGTAGCGTATCTTTCGCAGTGCCCTTGGTTACCCCCGGACTGTTCGGAGTACCAAAAGTAACCGCCCCGCTACCTGCCTGGATTAAGAATGCATCGGCATGGCCATGGTAGCAACCGGCAAACTTTATAATTTTCTCCTTCTTGGTAAAACCCCGTGCAAGGCGTACGGCACTCATACAAGCTTCCGTCCCACTATTTACAAAACGTATCTTATCTATGCCGGGAACCATAGAGACCGCAAGTTTCGCGATCTGGGTTTCCAATTCTGTCGGCATCCCGAAGGATGTACCTTTCCTGGCACTCTCGATCAAAGCATCAAGTACAGGCTGGTAGGCATGGCCTAATATTAGCGGTCCCCAGGAGGCGATAAAGTCTATATACTTATTACCATCTTCATCGTAGAAATAAGCGCCTTTAGCTTCCTTGACAAACACCGGGTTCCCTCCCACTGCCTTGAATGCTCTTACGGGCGAATTTACTCCGCCGGGTATATATTGCTGCGCCTCTTTAAAGAGGGCGCTGCTTCGTTGATATCTCATATTATTGTCTGCTATGTTCTGTGCGGATCTTTAGAACCTGGCCTATTGCCAGGTTGTGATCCTTCAGGTTGTTAAGTTCCATAAGGTCCGGAACAGATATAAAATATTTCCTGGATAGCGAGTATAGCGTATCTCCTTTTTGGACGGTGTGCCGGGAATAAAAAACCGCTTTGGGTTCTCTCTTCACACTGTAACCATCCTGTAATACTTCCTGGTCGTATTTATACAATTGGTAGCGCTCTATGAAGTCGATCAGCTTTTGAGGATAACGCCGGTCTGTTGCGTATCCCGCTGCACGAAGACCGTGAGCCCATCCTTTGTAATCATCCCTCCGCAAGTCAAATAAGGAGGCATACCTGGCCCTGGTAGAAAGAAAAATACTGTGATCCCTGAAGGAATACATCGGGTGGTTGTATTTCCTGAAACATTCTCCTTTCTCATCATCGTCATGCGATTCATAGGCACCGTTCCACCCGGCATGGCACTTAATTCCAAAATGATTATTGGTCTTTCGTGTAAGTTCGCCTTGGCCGTACCCACTCTCCAGAATACCCTGTGCCAAAGTGATACTTGCAGGAATTCCATAGGCTTTCATCTCAAATTGAGCGATCTCGGAGAAGGTGTTGATGTAATCCTGGATATCCGTGATTGCGATTGACACAAATTTGCCATCGTCCACCGGCATAGGGTAATCACTCTTTTCTTCAACTGAAGGACTTTTATTGCTGGCTTGCTCCCTAGCAGTACGTTCGGGTTTTTTGTAGGTGGTACGCTTCTTGGAACCACAACTGGCCAAGAAGACAAGTAAACCTATAATAAGCACTAATGATCTTATAGACATAGAGTAGGCAGATTCTTTTTCATCAGTTTTTCATTCATTCCTGCAATTCCCTGTAAGCCCCCGGTATGTATGGCCAATATCTTACTCCCCTTGGGGAAATCCCCTTTGCTGACCTTGTCCAGGATTCCATACATCATTTTCCCGGTATAAACAGGATCAAGCGGAATTCCCGTTTTTTCCCTGAAGTCGTTTATAAAATGGATGAGCTCTTTATTTACTTTGGCATATCCGCCAAAGTGGTAATTTTCTTCCAGGCACCAATTTGGATTCCGGGCAAAGTTACAAATATCTTTATTTAAAAAAGAACCCTTCAGAGCGGGAAAACCAATGACCTTCTGATGTTTAAACGAAGCATTTATCAGCCCGGCAAGGGTGCCCCCGGTTCCAACGCTGCTGCAGATATACCCGTATTGCTGATCATCCCGGCTTAATATTTCTTCACAGCCCTTTACCGCGAGACTATTGGTTCCACCTTCGGGCAATAAGTAAAAATCACCATAGCGCTGCAGCATGGTCTGCAGGAATTCCGGGTTATACTTCTGCCGGTACATTTCACGGCTGACAAATTCCAGGGTCATGCCGTTTTCAGCGGCAAGCGTAAGTGTTGGGTTCTGATCTGTTTTAGCGGACAGTTCTTCTCCCCTGATAACACCAATGGTCCTGAAATCATATTCTCGACCTACAAATGCCGTGGCAGCAATATGATTCGAATAAGCGCCGCCAAAGGTCAGTAAAGTGTTCAATCCTCTATTCTTGGCCTCGATAAGGTTATATTTCAACTTACGGTATTTATTTCCGGAAATCAGCGGGTGAATAAGATCTTCCCGCCGGATATCCAAGACGACATCTGCGTCTTCCAATACGGGAAGTTCAACCCTTTGTGTGGTCACTTTAATAGGAAAGCTAAGGCTCATCGCCTCAAAGATATTTAATAAATGTAAAGGGTTTCCGAGTTTTCAGATAGTCCAGGTTCGCTTCATTATGGTACGCCTCCTTTTCAAAACTCAGATTCTTATAGGCATGGTAGGCGTTGCGATAATACATCAATCGGATTAACCACTCGGTAAAATAAAGAAGATAAAAAGGAATAATCAATAATTCCTGCTGCTGCCTCAAATGAATCTTTTCATGGTTAATGAGAACCGAATCTTCTCGTAAGGCATCAGCCTTGAGTATAATCAGTGGCCATAGGGACAGGCCTACATAATTCTTGAGAAAGATTGGTCTGAATACCACGATCATGTAATACTTCTTTTTAGTTATATAAAGTTACAGGTATAATGCCAAACTAGTTGCAAATACATGTTTTGGAGCAAGATTTAACGTTAAATCGTTAATTCTGACTTACATTCACTACAAATAGGCACGAACACCAATCAATTGATAATTCCGTAATTTTGTATCTTAAAAACACATCCCCCATGAAGAAATTCATCCCTGCCGAGGAAGGTGATTACTACCTTACCAAAGAAGGTTACAGGGTTTTCACAGCACAGTATCTGCTCAAGAGAGGATATTGTTGTGAAAGCGGCTGCAGGCACTGTCCTTATGGCTATGACGCAAAAACGAACAGTTATTAAAACTGGGTTTTCGGCATGGTATTTGTGACTTTTTAACAATACGTTCTTTAAAAAAAATACTATGAAAAAAATTAAACTAATTGGACTACCGGTACTGCTATTGCTGCTAGTCAGCGCCTGTGTTTCTGTACGCGTGGCCACTGATTACGATACCAAGGCTGATTTTAACAACTACAAAAGCTATGCCTTCTACAAGACAGGCATAGACCAGGCGGAGATCTCTGACCTTGATAAAAAACGCATCCTGAGAGCTATTGAATCTGAAATGAACGCCAGGGGGTTCATTAAATCACAGGATCCGGATCTCCTGGTGAGCATCTTTACCAGGGAGAAAGAAAGAGTAGACGTTTACAACAACAGGTTTGGCCTTGGATGGGGCTGGGGCTGGGGTTGGGGCTGGGGCGCCTGGAATCCCTACGGTTTCTATGGCTGGCCCGGGTACGGAGGCTACAATGTCTCTACGCGAACCGAAGGCTCGTTATTTATAGACTTGATCGATGCCAGGACCAAAGAACTCGTATGGCAAGGTCGCGGTATAGGTTCCTTGAACTATTCAGGCAATATGGAAAAGAAAGAAGCCAGGATCAAGGAATTTGTCAGTGAGATACTGTCAGAATACCCTCCTAATACCGTTGCTGCCAATTAAAAATTCACCGCCCCTTTCGGGCGGTTTTTTGTATATTTACATGAGAAAATTTTGAACGAATGTCGTACGAGAGTAATCCTATTCTGGATAAGTTACCCAAGCATTTAAAGCAATATATAAAGCCACAACATTACGATTCCTATACGGCCGTGGACCAAGCGGTATGGCGATATGTAATGCGTAAAAACGTGGACTACCTGAGCAAAGTTGCTCATTCCTCTTACCTGGACGGCCTGAAGAAGACCGGGATCAGTATAGATCATATTCCCAACATGTATGGGATGAATCGTATTCTAAAGGAGATCGGCTGGGCCGCTGTTGCCGTAGATGGTTTTATACCTCCATCAGCATTTATGGAATTCCAGGCTTACAATGTACTGGTCATTGCCTCAGACATAAGACAACTTAACCACATAGAATACACCCCTGCCCCCGACATTATCCATGAGGGAGCCGGGCACGCCCCCATCATTGCAAACCCGGAATATTCAGAATACCTGAGGCGTTTTGGTGAAATTGGTAGTAAAGCCATATCCAGCGCAAGGGACTATGAACTCTACGAAGCGGTACGGCACTTATCAATCATTAAAGAAGCCGAAGACACGCCCGAAGATGAGATAGAGAAGGCCGAAAAGCACATTGAATACTTACAGGAAAACATGGGAGAGCCCAGTGAAATGGCTCTTATCCGTAACCTGCACTGGTGGACGGTAGAATACGGCCTGATTGGCAGTATAGATAATCCCAAGATCTATGGGGCAGGATTGCTCTCTTCCATAGGCGAGAGCGCCTGGTGCATGACCGATAAGGTTGAAAAAATACCGTATTCCATAGAGGCAGCCCAGACTTCTTTCGATATCACCAAACCTCAACCGCAATTGTTTGTCACGCCGGACTTTGCATACCTCAGCCAGGTACTGGAAGAATTTGCGAATACCATGGCGCTGAGAAAAGGAGGATTGGAAGCTGTCCGCAAATTGATCCATTCAGAAGCTTTGGGTACGGTAGAGCTCTGTACAGGTTTACAGATCTCAGGGGTATTCAAAGAAGTCATCGCTCATGAAGGTAACCCGGTATACGTGCAAGCTGTCGGGCCTGCGGCCCTGGCCTTCAGAGACAGGGAATTGGTAGGTCACAGCACTCGCCACCACAGTTCGGGATTTGGTACGCCTATAGGCAAATTAAAAGGAATTAATCTCCCGATAGAAGATATGAGTCCTGTAGACCTGAAGGCCTACAATATTTACGAAGGAGAGACCGTTAAATTGGAATTTGAAGGTGGTGTTACCATTGAAGGTGAAATAGTTACCGGCACCAGGAACCTTAAGGGAGAAATCATCCTGATCACCTTCCGTAATTGCAAAGTCACCCATGAAGAGAAAGTCATCTTCGCATCCAATGAGAACCTGTACAGTATGGCTGTGGGTGAGAGAATTATATCCGCCTACAACGGTCCTGCAGATCTGCAAAGTTTTGATCTGATCACTCACGAAATCTCCCAGACCCCGCCCAAAGATAATCGCTCCCCGGAACGCAAAAAGCTCGCATCACTGTACGAGCAGATACGCCATTACCGGGAAGGAATTAACACCACGGTTTCCAGGAATAAAGTGTTCAAGGAACTGGTTTCCCACTATCCAAAAGATTGGTTACTCTCTGTTGAATTATACGAGCTTGCCGTTGAAAGTAATAACCAGGAGTTTGCTGAAGAAATTGCAGCTCACCTCAACAGGGTTAAAGAAGAAAATCCCAATCTCGGTCACCTGATCGATGACGGTTTGGCACTTGTAGACCAGTCCCTGGTCCCGTAATATTCTAAAAGTTCATGAAGGGGTATGAGTCCCTGAGAGCCGTGATTTTCTGTTCCAGGGAGGATAGGAATGCACCATGGGTCTGGGAATCAGGATTGAATGGCCGGTGGGCCATACCCTTCCTGATAGCCATTACCTGCTCCATGACCGGATAGGCGTCTGTCGCTATTGAACTCTCCTTAAATCGCTCCCATATATAATTAATAGCGATCTCGTTAGGATGAACCATGTCTGCCGTGTAAAAACGATAGTCTCTCAATTCATCCATCATCAGTTCATAAGACGGAAAATAGGAAACAGCTTTTAGCAGGTGTACTGCCGATATCAGCTGGGCTTTACTTCTTTGATTCTCAGTAAATCCGTCCCTCAGATGCCTGACCGGCGATACGGTAAAGGTGAGATGAATCCGGGAATTTGCTTTTCGCAACAATTGTTTTAATTGATCCAGGTAACCGGTGATCACCGCTTGAGTCAGTAGTTCTTTCTGAAATTCACGCTGGGGCACCTTATGACAATTGGCGACTAATTTCCCAGTTCTCTTATACCGATAGACCCAGGATGTACCTAGGGTAATTATTATATGTGAAGCATTCCGGATATAAGTTGCCGTGTTGTCCAGGCCTTGATTCAGGTCTCGCAATAGTGATTCCTTATCAGGATGGCTGAGATCTGAATGCACCGAAAAGCAATGCCATCGCTCATTGAGTTTAAAAAGTTCTTCTGGGGTAAAATAATCCTGTTCCAGGGACCTTCTCAGCAGTTCGTATATTGCCTGGGGCTGGTAGATGATCCCAAATGGATTACACAGGTTCTGAAATTGGTAGTAATCCAACTTGCTACCCATATGTTCTGCGAAACAAGAACCCAGTATAAGTACCTTAGATCGGTAATCAATCGGATTGTCCGAAGGACTAATCGGTACCCTGGTCAGAAGTTCCATATCAGTTGATATACTGCTTAGCCGCCTTAAGGGCTTCTGCTATTCCCCCGGGGTTTTTCCCGCCTGCTGTCGCAAAGAAGGGCTGTCCTCCACCCCCGCCTTGTATATACTTACCCAATTCGCGAACAATGGTTCCGGCATTAAGTCCTTTTTCTTCAACCAGTGATTTAGAGATATAACATGAAAGAATTGCTTTCCCTCCCTGATCAGAAGCAAGTAAAAGGAATAGGTTATTTTCATTGCTTCCGATTTCGAATGAAAGATCTTTAATCCCAGCAGCATCAAGATCTACTTTCCTGGCAAGGAAACGAATTCCGTTATGATCCTCCAACTCACTGACCAGTTCAGACTTTAAATTCTTGGCCTTATCCTTGAGCAGGTCGTTAATCTGTTTCTTAAGCTGGCTGTTTTCCTCCTGGAGAGATGCCACAGCTTTAACCGTATCTTTAGGTCCTTTGAGCATGCCCTTTATCTCTGCCAGTGTTTCGTTATTCTCCTGGAAATACAATTTAACCGCATCAGAGGTGATAGCTTCAATACGCCTTATACCCGCTGCTATTGCTCCCTCCGAGGTGATCTTAAAATGCCAGATGTCTCCGGTATTGGCCACATGAGTTCCACCACATAATTCGATCGATTTACCAAAACGCACGGTTCTCACAGAATCCCCGTATTTCTCCCCGAATAAAGCTATGGCTCCCTCTTCAAGAGCCTTATCCATGGGGATACTACGCTCTTCTTTTAATGGCAGTTTTTCGGATATCCTGGCATTGACAAATTGTTCAATCTGCCGAATTTCTTCTTCGCTTAATTTACTGTAATGCGAAAAATCAAATCGCAGGTATTTGGAATGTACGGCAGAACCTTTTTGTTCTACATGAGTTCCCAGTATATCTCTTAAAGCCTGGTGTAACAAGTGCGTAGCACTATGGTTCCGGGCTGTTCGTTTTCTCTGATTCTCATCAACAACCGCCTTGAGTATGGCCGATGTATCTCCTGGAATGGATTCAGCGAAATGGACGATCTCGTTATTTTCTCGTTTGGTGTCAAGGATATATATCACATCTCCATTTGGGAGTTCTAAGTACCCCTTATCACCTACCTGTCCACCACCTTCAGGATAAAATGGCGTAAGATTGAATACCAGCTGGTATTGCTCCCCTTCTTTCTTAGAAACCACTTTACGGTACTTTACCAGTCTCACATTGGTTTCCAGGGTATCATAACCCACGAATTCCTGCTCCTTATCACTCTGTAGGATGGTCCAGTCCCCGGTAGAAACTTCAGAGGCCTTCTTAGACCGGTTCTTCTGTTCCTTCATCGCTGCTGCGAAACCGGCAGCATCTAGCAGGTATCCCTTTTCTTCAAGGATCAAGGCGGTCAGATCGATCGGAAATCCGAATGTATCGTATAACTCAAAGGCTTTACGTCCGTCCAATATCTTACCCTCCATACCCGAGATCATACTATCCAGGAGTACTAAACCTTGCTCTAAGGTGCGCAAAAATGCCTGCTCCTCTTCCTGGACGACATTCTCTATTAATTGCTTTTGACTCTTAAGTTCCGGGTAAGCCGCTCCCATTTGGTCAGAAAGAACTTTCACGAGTTTGTACATAAATGGTGTACTGGTCCCTAAGTATGTAAATCCATATCGTATTGCCCTTCTGAGTATCCTGCGTATTACATAACCCGCACCGGTATTACTGGGAAGCTGACCGTCTGCTATGGCAAAGGCCACTGCCCGGATATGATCCGCAATAACCCGGATAGCAATATCAACATCCTCTTTCTGCTGGTATTCAGAATTAGTGATGGTTTCAATTTCGCGAATAAGCGGCATAAATACGTCTGTATCGTAATTTGACTGCTTCCCTTGCAACACCATACAAAGGCGCTCAAATCCCATCCCCGTATCCACATGTTTCTCTGGTAGTGGCTCCAGCTTTCCATCGGCTTTCCTGTTGTATTGAATGAACACCAGGTTCCATATTTCTACTACCAATGGATGATCCTGGTTAACCAATGAGGCCCCGGGCACCTTCTTCCGCTCTTCCGAAGAGCGAAGGTCTACATGGATTTCTGAGCAGGGGCCACAAGGTCCCTGGTCGCCCATTTCCCAAAAATTGTCCTTCTTATCCCCCATCAGGATACGTTCTTCAGGTACAATATTATTCCAAAGATCATAAGCCTCCTGGTCCAGGGATAGTTGATCTGCATCTTCGCTGCCTTCAAAAACCGAAATATACAGGCGATCCTTGTCTATAGCATAAACTTCTGTCAGTAATTCCCAGGCCCACTCTATGGCTTCTTTCTTGAAATAATCACCAAAACTCCAGTTCCCGAGCATCTCGAACATCGTATGGTGATAGGTGTCTTTACCAACCTCTTCCAGATCATTGTGTTTACCACTTACCCGGAGGCACTTCTGTGTATCCGTTACCCTGCTGTTTGCAGGTGTATTTATCCCAAGAAAAAACTCTTTAAATTGGTTCATCCCGGCATTGGTGAACATCAGCGTCGGATCGTCCTTCATGACCATTGGGGCCGAGGGCACGATCTTGTGTTTTTTATCCTGGAAAAAATTTAAAAAGGTAGAACGGATATCCTTGGAATTCATATAAAAAGGCAAGGTTTTACTAATTTTAGCGCTTTGTGCGAAACAATTTTTATATTTGTTAGACGCACCCAACAGAGGCACAAAAATAGGATAAAATCCATACATGTCTAAGGTAAAATATTATTACGATCCGGATACTCTTTCGTATCGGAAGATAGAACCCAAAAAATCCAGAAAATACCGGAATATATTCCTGTTTATTCTCGCTGCTGCGATCTTCGGATTCTTTGGATTGATGATTCTGCTTAACACTAATTTGTTTAACACTCCCCGTGAGCTTTCATTGGCCAGGGAGGTGAAGAATTACGAATTACAGTTTGAACTCCTCAACAAGAAACTGGAACAGATGGAGCAGGTACTTGCTAACATCGAAGACAGGGACAATAACATTTACCGCCTTTATTTTGAAGCGAACCCTATCCCCGAAGAACAGCGAAGGGCTGGTTTTGGTGGTGTAAACCGGTATAAATCCCTGGAAGGGTTCAATAATTCCGAGATGATCATTGCTACCTCTAAACGGGTAGACATTATACAGAAGCAGATGGCCATACAATCCAGATCATTGGACGAGGTAACTAAGCTAGCTGCAGAAAAAGAGAAACTGCTGGCCGCCATCCCTGCCATCCAACCCATAAACAACGAAGAACTTACTCGCATGGCCTCAGGATACGGATGGCGATCAGACCCATTTACCAAGGCGAGAAAGATGCACTGGGGGATGGACTTTACAGCGCCTAAGGGAACTCCGATCTATGCATCCGGGGATGGAAAGGTAATCAGGGCTGACAACAATTCCTCGGGCTATGGTAAACATATCCGTATAGATCATGGTTATGGATATATGACGCTTTACGGGCATCTTAGCCGCTACAATGTTAAAAAATGGCAACGTGTAAAACGAGGAGATCTAATCGGCTTTGTCGGTAGTACCGGGAGGTCAGAAGCACCCCATCTACACTACGAAGTATGGAAAGACGAAGAGCGCATTAACCCGATCAATTTCTATTATGGCAGTTTGACCGCCGAAGAGTTTGAGAATATGCTGAAATTTGCCAACCAAGAAAATCAATCCCTGGATTAATGCACATAGAACTGCCTGAAAAACGATATTACGGCATAGGCGAAGTAGCAAAGGCCTTTGATGTAAACACCTCCCTGATCCGATTCTGGGAAAAGGAGTTTGATGTGCTTAAACCCAAAAAAAACGCCAAGGGCAATCGGAAATTCACTCCCCAGGACATCAAGAATTTACAATTGATATACCACTTGGTCAAAGAGCGCGGCTTCACCCTCGAGGGTGCCAAAACTCACTTAAAAGAAGAACGAAAAAAAACATTGTCCAACTTTGAGATCATCCAGAAACTGGAACGGATCAAGGCAGAACTGGAGAAGATCAAAAACCAACTTTAAATACAGCTAACATGAAAAAATGGATTATTCCTGTAATTATTATTGCGGTGATCGCAATAGGCCTATATCAATGGGCAGTAGGATTCAATAACACAGCGGTCAAGTACGAAGAGAATGCTAAGACCAAATGGTCTAACGTTGAGAGCTCGTACCAACGCAGGAATGACCTTATCGGCAACCTCGTTAAAACTGTACAAGGCGCAGCCGATTTTGAAAGAGGAACTCTTACTGATGTTATAGAAGCACGTGCAAAAGCTACTTCTACCAACATCAACGCCGATAATCTTACCCCGGAAAATATGGCCGCTTTTCAACAGGCTCAGACCGGGCTTTCTTCAGCGCTATCGCGCTTATTAGTTACCGTGGAGCGGTACCCGGAACTAAAGGCTAACCAGAATTTCCTGGAATTACAATCCCAGTTGGAAGGCACGGAGAACCGTATTAACGTAGCTCGTGATCGCTACAATGAAGAGGTGAATACCTACAATATTCATATCAGGAAATTCCCCAATTCCGTACTCGCCGGTGTTTTCGATTTTGAAAAAATGAGTCGATACCAGGCAGATCCGGGATCGGAAAATGCCCCGGATGTAGATTTCGAATTCAATTAATTATGCCAGACTCCAAGGTAGAAGCTTTTCTGAGCCCGGAAGATGAATTAGAAATCGTTGAAGCGATTCGCAAGTCTGAACTTATGACTTCCGGCGAGATCAGGGTACATCTGGAAGCTCATAGTGATACTGCAGCTTTTGAGCGTGCCGGACAAGTCTTCCATGGCCTCAAGATGGACCATACCCGGGAACGAAACGGTGTACTGTTTTATGTAGCCGTAGAAGACCATAAATTCGCAATCTATGGGGATACCGGGATCGATAAAGTGGTACCTGAGGGATTCTGGAATGAAATCAAGGATACGATTGAAAGACATTTCAAGAAAAAACAATTTAAAGACGGGTTGATCAAAGGCATACTCATGGCGGGTAAAGCACTGCAAGAGCATTTCCCCTGGAATAATGACGACACAAATGAACTGAGCAATGAAGTATCTAAAAGCTAGCCTGTTATCCTTATTCCTGATAGCAGGATTCATTGTAAAGGCTCAATTTGAAATTCCTGAAAAACCCAAATTAGAGACCAGTGTTTACGATTATGTCGGCTTATTAAGTGCTGGAGAGAAGAATAATTTAGAACAGAAATTAATTCGCTATTCCGACAGTACCTCAACCCAGATCGTCATTGCGATCATAGAAAGTACGGAAGGTGAAAACATCAATTACCTGGGAGCTCAATGGGGCCAGGCCTGGGGCATCGGACAGGAAGACCGGGACAATGGTATACTTGTACTTTTAGCCCGGGGAGACAAAAGAATTGCCATTAATACCGGGTATGGTACAGAAGGCAGGGTAACAGATGCCCTATCCAAGAGAATTATAGAGACTGTGATTATCCCGCAATTTAAACGGGGAGATTACTACGCCGGCCTGGATCAAGGTTCAGATGCGCTGTTTGCCGCGCTGAAGGGCGAGTTTGAAGGAAGGCCGACAGAAGGTGGAAATGGCGGGAAATCCTTTAGTTGGCTACTGCCCTTGATTATTTTCATCATCATCATGATTATACTTTCCAAACGCGGCCGGAACAATGGCGGCGGACCTCGAAACAGGAAGGGTATGGATATCTGGGATATGATCATCCTCAGTAATATGGGACGAGGCGGCTACAGTTCTGGCTCTTCCGGTGGCGGATTTGGCAGCGGAGGTTTTGGCGGTGGAGGCTTTGGCGG
>JABDLH010000124.1 GCA_013003145.1 Flavobacteriaceae bacterium
GAAGAGCACGGAGCAAATACGACCATAATCCGGGATAATTACGGTATACCCCATATTTACGGTAAAACTGATGCCGATGCGGTGTTTGGATTGCTTTATGCCCAGTGTGAAGACGATTTTAACAGGGTAGAACAGAATTATATCTGGGCCACCGGAAGGCTGGCCGAAGTTGAAGGGGAAGAAGCCTTGTATAGTGATCTCCGGGCACGGATGTTTATGAGCAAGGAAGAGGCCATAGAATACTACGAGAACAGCCCGGATTGGTTAAAAGAGCTTTGTGATGCCTTTGCCGATGGGATCAACTATTACCTACACACTCATCCAGAAGTAAAACCCAAACTACTTACCAGGTTTGAACCATGGATGCCTATGTATTTCAGCGAAGGTTCTATCGGGGGTGATATAGAGCGAATAAGTACAGAGAAGATCAAGGCCTTTTACGAAAACTCGGGGGAATTACCCCTGACTTCACAAGAGGAAGTGACAGCATTTGAAGAACCGGGAGGGTCTAACGGGATTGCGATCTCGGGCAGCCTTACACAATCCGGTAATCCTTTATTACTTATTAACCCACATACTTCTTTTTACTTCAGGGGCGAGGTACATGCCGTAAGCGAGGAGGGGCTGAATGCTTATGGCGCTGTTACCTGGGGGCAATTCTTTATCTACCAGGGTTTTAATGAGCGTACCGGCTGGATGCACACCTCTACCTATACGGATGTTATGGATGAGTTCGTGGAAACCATTATAGAAAAAGACGGGAAAAAGTTTTACCGATACGGGGAAGAGCTACGTCCCGTTAAAAGTTCAACGGTGAGCTTACAGTACAAAGAAGGGGACAGCCTTCGCTCCCGTTCATTCCCCGTTTACAGGACTCATCATGGACCTGTTACCCACCTGCAGGATGGCAAAGCCGTAGCATCTGCCATGATGTGGGACCCTGTAAAAGCCTTGGAACAATCCTATATCCGGACCAAGAAAGAAGGGTATGAAGGATTCCGGGAAATGATGGACATCCGAACCAATTCTTCTAATAATACGGTGTATGCGGACGCAGAAGGGAACATTGCTTATTTTCACGGTAATTTCATCCCTGTAAGGGACGAAAGCTTTGATTATGAGAACCCCGTTGATGGAAGTAATCCGGCGACGGATTGGCAAGGTCTGCATACGGTGGATGAGAACATCCTGATCCTTAACCCGGCTAACGGCTGGATTCAGAATTGTAACTCGACTCCCTATACCGCCGCATTAGAGAACAGCCCTAAACGAGAAGATTACCCGGGATATATGTCTAAGGACCGGGAGAATTTCAGGGGGGTGCATGCCATTCGCTTGCTGACCGATAGGAAAGGCTACACCATAGACAGCCTCATTAAATTAGCCCATGACCCGGTCCTGCCGGCTTTTGAAGCACTGATCCCGGGCCTTGTTTCGGCCTATGATGCTGCCCCGGAACAGGGAAGCACTATGGCAGCAGCTATAGATACACTCCGCGCATGGGATTACAAGACATCTGAAAATTCCGTGGCGATGACCCTGGCTCACTTTTATGGTACCCGTTACGGTGCTGAAGGAAATAGGCCTGAAGGGCTGAGTGATATGGAGCTGATGGAATATTTTGGAACCTCCTCTCCCGGATCGGAACGACTTCAGATATTCCGTTCAGTTCTCGAACAATTAGAGGATGACTTTGGAAGCTGGAGCACGCCCTGGGGAGAAGTAAACCGCTATCAGAGGCTCAATGGAGATATCAGGCAGCCATTTAATGACGACAAACCAAGTATACCGATCGGGTTTGCATCCGGGCGATGGGGAGCACTGGCAGCCTACGGCGCACGCTACCATAACAATACCAAGAAGATCTACGGAACCCGGGGAAATAGTTTTGCGGCGGTGGTAGAATTTGGTCCAAAGGTTAAAGCCAAGAGTATCCTGGCCGGCGGGCAAAGCGGGGATCCGTCATCTCCTCATTTTGATGACCAGGCACAAGCTTACGCAGATATAGAGTGGAAAGATGTGGCTTACTATAAGGAAGATGTAATGGAGCGGGCAGATGAAAGCTATCATCCCGGCCAGCGAGGAGAATAATTACTCGGCTTCCTGTACGATGATAAGGGAGGCTTTAGAGCCGGTGGATAACAACCACTTATTGGAATATATAAGCTGTCCTTTTTCGTCGTAGACATTCACCTGTGCAGTATTAGGCCCGGAGGATCCTTGGTTTAGGGCTTCAAAGTCTAAGCGGTTAAATCCGCGGTCCAGGGTAATGTTAGTACCTTTAAAACTACCATCCAGTAGGATATTAGGTTCTACCACATGATCGTTGGCATAGATCTTTACCCGGTCTCCGTCCACGTATTCGTGGTCCCTGCAAACAATCCCGACATACTTAGCTTTAGTAGTTATATCCCCCAGGTACATATCCCCGAAATGTTTGCCCGAAGAGCCTTTTTCAAAATCACCCACCTTAGGATCGATCTTCAGATCAAAGCCCGCTTGCTTTAATTCTCGCTGCGGGAGCATCTGTACATTCCTTTCAGTAAGGGCGTCATTAAGATCTACCGGGTTGGGATCTTCCAGGATAGAAGGCATATTCAGTGCATTGCTTTTATCCGGATTCTTATTCATATCCAGTTTTTCACCCGCCTCAATCTTCAGAGGCTGTGACTGGGGAAGGTCGGTCTGGGAATAAACACCTAGGACACAGAAGGTAAACAGGAAAATAGTAAACAACCTCATAGCAGGGCCAATCATTTAGGGTAAAGTTAGCAAATACCGCGCCACGCCTGTTTAAACGGCTTGTTAAATTCGATGAACGTGCTATTTGTAAAGCTGCAATCTGTTGAAAGTGAATTAGATCAGCTTCTGTGCCGGCCTTTAAAGCGGATTTTTTCCTGCCATTCATGGTCCCGGGCAGCGACCCGCCATTCTGCAATGATCTCGCCCTGTTCTACCACTTTCAGTTTGGGATATTTAGCGACAGTAGGGCAGATATGCATGGGAATCGCATAGATAACATCGCCTATCGCCATCCCCTTGCTCGTCTTTGGCTTAATCACCAGGTGCTCTTCACTCTGTGAAAGCTGCTCAGCATCTTCCTGCCCTAATAGCTTAGCCCTGGGGAATGGCATTTCCGGGGCTATGGACTTGTGGCCCAGGTCCAGGCAGTAAAGCCCCTCTGAAGGCTTACTGATTACCCTGGTCAGGAGCACAGCGGCCGGGAGGAAGTTGAGTTCCGGAAAAGAACTTGCATACCGTTCATCCCATAAAAGGGTAGTGCCCGGACTGCATTGCACTTCCTTTCTCTTGCAATGCACCGGGAAGGTGGGTGATCCCCCCGCGATGATAATGGGTCTGTCCATACCGGATTTAACAAGGGCTTTGCCAAGGTCACTTACTTTTTCGAAGGCCTGGTTGCAGGCTTCCTCCTGCCTCTTGGGATCTGAGAACCTCAGGTGCCCGTCATATACGTGCAGCCCCAATATGTTTAATTCTTCCTGTTTTTGTATAAAACGGTACAGCTCTTCAGCCTTTTCACCCGGCTCTATCCCGGTACGGTTCATCCCCACGTTCAGGTCCAGGTAGACATTGACTGTGTGTTCATCAGCCGCTGCTGCCTTGGCCAGGGCAATGGCAGTTTGTTTATTATCCAGCAAAGTTGAAAAAGTGGTTCCGGGATATCTCCAGCAAAGCTCGAGGTACCTGTTAATATTGGGACCGACAGGCTGCATGGCCAACAGCACATCCTTGGCCTTACAACGTCCGAGTAATTCCGCTTCAGCAAGTGTGGCGCATTTAAATTTCTCTATCCCTGCTTCCTGCTGCATCCGGATGATCTCTGCCGTTTTATGGGTTTTTATATGAGGTCTCAGACGGGAGGTATCGCCGACCATTTCGCACATCATCCTGATGTTGTGGGCAATTCGGTCAGGATAGACCAGGAGGGAAGGAGAATAACAGTTTTCCGGTTCGTGTAGTTGGTACCAGGGAAGTGAAGTCATGCTGCAGGAATTAGTTGAGTTAGCGCTGCCGGTTCCTGGCATTCCGTGACGGAAGACCAGCCACCTTTTACTTCAAAAATAACATAATGTAATTAAACCGCTTGTTTAAAATTCCAGGTCTAGTTCCTGTTCTTTGATCCTTTTTTCAAGTTCAGCTTCTTTGATCATCCTGTTCGCTTCATCCAGGGCTTCGGCCGAAGCTTTTGGTGGCGTTTGAACATCTGCCCCTGAGGGTTCGTAATGCAGTTCCACGTATACGGGGAAATGATCAGAGCCAATTTTTTTTCCTCTCTCCATGTGCAGGTACCTGTAGTCCGGTGAGACGAAAATATGATCAAGGGGCCAGCGCATGATAGGATTCTTTGCGTTATAGGTATTGTACAAGCCCCGTCCTTTTCGGATATCTAAAAGCCCGCTTACCTCTTCAAATAATTCCGTAGTACGCGACCAGGCCACATCGTTAAAATCACCGAGTACGATCACCGGTAACTCGGAGCTCCTGGATAGCTTTGCAATGATCATCATATCCGCATCCCTGGCCGTTGAAGTAGGGTTTTCCTGTGGCATCGGGGGGGTGGGGTGGATACAATACAGTTGAAGCTTATCCCGTGAAGGTAGCACCACCTCGGCATGTATAGAAGGAATACTATCGTGGACAAGATACTTTACCTTCGCCTTCCTAAGGGGTAATTTGGAATACAAGAGCATCCCATAGGTATTGTCTTTCGGCACTTCAACAGCATGAGGATACTTTGCA
>JABDLH010000298.1 GCA_013003145.1 Flavobacteriaceae bacterium
AATGCCGTAGGAGAACACAGCCTTGGAATGTTGCTTTCGCTTTTCAATAAACTTAATAAAGCCGACCGGGAAGTACGCAAAGGCAGCTGGGACCGGGAGGGTAACCGCGGCTTAGAGCTGGACGGGAAATGTGTGGGAATTATTGGATATGGCAATATGGGCAAAGCCTTTGCCAGGAAATTGAGAGGCTTTGAGGTTGAGGTTATCTGTTACGATATAAAACAGGGCCTGGGTGATGAAAATGCCAGGCAGGTTGGTTTGGACGAGTTAAGGCGCAAGGCAGAGGTACTCAGTCTGCATGTACCCCAGACGCCGGAAACAGTAGGTATGGTAAATACTGAATTCCTCCGTGGATTCAGGCACCCCATTTGGATCATCAACACGGCAAGAGGTAAATGTATCATTACCCAGGACCTTGTCACGGCGCTTGAAAGCGGAAAGGTGTTAGGTGCAGGCCTGGACGTGCTGGAATACGAAAAAGCCTCTTTTGAAAAATTATTCCAGGACGGTGAAATGCCCGATGCATTTCGTTACCTGGTAGCTTCAGAAAAAGTGCTGCTGACCCCCCATGTAGCCGGATGGACCGTTGAAAGCAAGGAAAAACTTGCCCAGACCATAGTAGATAAGGTGCAACAACATTTCGATTCCTGACCCCAAACCACAGCACTTGGATTCCTGCTATCCTAGACCCCTCTTTGATGAAAATTTGGTATCTTGGTTATACTCCCCCTGTTCTATTGTACACAGGCAACCAACACCAAATAACCAATGAAGATAAAATCAATAATCATCAGGTATGGTATGTACGGCTTACTCACGGGCATCGTGCTATTCCTGCTAGTCCTGGGACTGGGGAGCGGCCTGAGTTTCGGCGCACAGGAAATGGTTGGCTACTCGGTGATCCTGATATCACTGGCCTACATTTACCCTGGCGTTAAGAAATACAGGGATAAGAAGCTGGGAGGCCATATCGGCTACCGAAAAGCCACCCTGGTAGGCCTGTTGATCGCCACCTTCAGTGGTATAGGAATTGCCGTGGCCGATTTTATCTATCTCACTCTGATCAATCCCGACTTTTTCACTGAATACTCATCCAACATAAGAGCCCAGGGCTATAAGGGGGAAATTCCCGATTACGGTAGTGGATTTATGGCCGCGATTATGTTCCTGACAGTTATGGCAGCAGGGATCATTGTTGCAGTAGGCTCTGCAATACTTGTGCGCAAAAAAAGACCCAGATGACCTCAGACGCCAAATCACCCGAAGAGTATATCTCAGAAATCCCGGAAGAAAGAAAACCTTATATGCATAAGCTACGGGAGACGATCTTGCAGAACCTGCCTGGAGGATTCAGGGAAGAGATGAGTTACGGAATGATCGGGTATGTTGTACCGCATGAGCTGTACCCGCCCGGATACCATGTAAACACAGAATTGCCCTTACCATTCGTGAGCATTGCATCTCAGAAGAATAATCTCGCCTTATACCACATGGGAATCTACGCAAGTCCAGAATTATATAACTGGTGGCTGGAAGAGTACAAGAACAGGGTTAAATCTAAACTAGACATGGGTAAGAGCTGTGTCCGGTTCAAAAAGTTAGACGATATCCCGTTCGACTTGATTGGTGAGCTGTGTACCAAAATGAGTGTGGAAGAATGGATCACTATTTATGAAAACCAGATAAAAAATCACAAGAAAAAATGAAAAATCGCGTAACAGGCCTGGGAGGATTCTTTTTCAAATCCAAAGACCCGGATAAAATAAAATCATGGTATAAAGAACACCTGGGACTACCTGTAGACAATTACGGCTGTTCGTTCTGGTGGAAGGATAAAGAAGGTAATGATTGTATGACGCAGTGGAGCCCTATGGACCAGGAAACTAAATATTTTGATCCCAGCGAAAAACAGTTCATGATGAATTTCAGGGTAGAGAACCTGGTAGAACTACTTGAGGTGCTCAAGAACGAAGGTGTAACAGTGGTCGGGGAAATTGAGGAATACGACTATGGGAAATTTGGATGGGTACTGGATCCGGAAGGCAATAAAGTGGAGTTGTGGGAACCCGTTGACAAAGCCTTTCTCTAATCGAATTTTTTCCTACATTTAATTCATTATTAACCAACTAAACATAACCAACATGTCTGAAGATAACGAAGATAAAGCCAAAAAGGCAGCAGAGGACGCTAAAGCAAGAGCAGAAGAAGCCGGCAAGGACACAAAGGATTCAACTGAAAATTTCAAGGAAGAAGCGAAGAAAACTGCTAACGAATTTACCGAAGGTTTTAAAAGCGCCACGGGAGACAACAAGAAGATCGTAGCCGGTATCCTGGCTATAATCCTGGGTGGATTCGGTATTCACAAATTTATCCTCGGCTACCAGAAAGAAGGAATCATTCTATTGGTGATCACCCTGATCGGGATCGTACTCTCTTGCGTGGTGGTCGGTGCCTTCATCTGTATGGCAACAGGATTAGTAGGCCTGATCGAAGGCATCATTTACCTGACCAAATCTGATGAAGAGTTTTATAATACATACCAGGTAGGAAGAAAACCCTGGTTCTGATCATACAGCCGGGAAATAATTCTCCCGGCTTTTTTTGAAATATTTATTATCGTAATATTGCAATATATAAATACGACATGGGTATTTCCAAAACACAGATCTTTACACCTCCACAGAACCGGCTGGCCAGACAATTTAAAGCACTGGCCCACCCGGCCAGGATTGCCATACTGCAATACCTCAGCAGGCAGCAAGCATGTATCTGCAATGATATTGTAGAGGAGATCGGCCTGGCACAACCCACCATCTCACAACATCTTAAAGAATTGAAGCAAGTGGGACTTATACAGGGAACTGTGGAAGGAAAAAAGATCTGTTATTGTATAGACCTGCAAGCCTGGAAGGAATTGCAGGACGAATTTCACGCATTTTTTGAAACCGGCGGGTCCTCCTGCTGTTAATGAATTAACCTTATGAATACTAAAGAGTTCTTGGATTTATTATCCAAACACCGGGATAAGAGCCTGTTATTTGAATATGCCCCGGGACAATTGGTCGGTGCTAATTACCACATCACGGAGGTTAAAAATATTACTGTAGACTCTGTGGATTGCGGTACGGGAACGGATCGCTGGAATGAAACAGTGATACAGCTCTGGGAGAGTCCGTCTGAGATTGGGAAGACAGATTATCTCACGGTATACAAGGCCAACGGAATCCTGAAGAAGGTAGACCGTTTACGAAAAATGGACCGTGAAGCAGCCGTGAAATTTGAATATGGTAACCAAAATTTCCATACAGCACAGCTGTTTGTCAAATCATTTGCGGTACAAGGTTCAGAACTGCGTATCCACTTAGGTATAACCCGGACCGATTGTAAGGCTAAAGAAAGTTGTGGTATACCGGTAGAGACAGTTACTACCGAGGATAATAGTTGTGCCCCCGGCAGTGGTTGTTGTTAAAGAGAGGAATTATGAATATACGTTCTATGACCCCTGGAGATTGGCAGCATGTAGCCGAGATATACCGCCAAGGTATCGCTACCGGTGTTGCTACCTTTGAAACTACTGTGCCTGATTATGATGACTGGGACAGCAAGCACCTTACTGAATGCCGTATCGTAGCCGAAGACCAGGACAAGATACTGGGATGGGCGGCCTTATCCCCGGTCTCCAGCAGGTGTGTATATGAAGGAGTAGCCGAAGTCAGCGTTTATGTAGGAGAAGACGCAAGGGGAAAAGGCATAGGTCGCCTGCTGCTGGCAAAACTGATCCGGGAGAGCGAGTCCTGCGGTCTCTGGACC
>JABDLH010000166.1 GCA_013003145.1 Flavobacteriaceae bacterium
TCGGAAACATATTGTAGGTCAAAAACATTTTCATAGGAAAAAGCCGGCTTGTCGGCCTGGCCATAGGAAAAAATGAACATCAGGCCAAAAAGGAAAAAGAGTCTAAGGTGCATGGGTTTAATCTTTATTTACAAGAGATAAACATACACAAATGCCGGGCTATTTACAAAGCTAATATGTACAGGAGTTCAAAGCTGAGAGGGTTAACCCAGACCGACATCCAAAGTCATCATGATGATAAACCCCCCGATGAATCCCATGGTTGCGAGATCTGTATACTTGTCCTGCTGGGTTTCCGGGATCACTTCTTCCACGACCACGAAGATCATGGCACCGGCAGCAAAAGAAAGCGCGTATGGAAGGATGGGTTCAAAAGTAAGAACAGCCCATGCACCGAGTACTGCCGCGATAGGTTCTACCAGTGCAGATGCCTGCCCGTAAGCAAAACATTTAAACCTGCTCAGCCCATGCCGCCTTAAGGGCATGGCCACTGCAAATCCCTCGGGGAAATTCTGGAGGCCTATTCCCATGGCCAGGGCAACAGCTCCACCGATGCTGGCCCCGTCAAAACCTGCAGCAACACCTCCGAATAACACACCTACAGCTAAGCCCTCAGGGATATTATGAAGGGTGATAGCAAGAGTAAGTAGCGTAGTCCGCCTCCAGGGAGTTTTAATTCCTTCCTTCTCACTTTCCTTAAAATTGATATGTAAATGAGGCAGTACCTTGTCCAGGGCAAATATAAATGCTGCCCCCAGCAAGAAGCCCACGGCAGCAGGAATTACTTTTACAAAGCCTTCCCCCTCGCTCATCTCGATTCCCGGGGCCAACAGGCTCCAGAAACTAGCAGCCACCATAACACCGCCTGTAAAACCAAGCATGGAATCCAGTAGCGCCCTGTTCATCCCTTTGAAGAAAAATACCAGTCCAGCCCCTGCAGCTGTTAATCCCCATGTAAAAAGAGTTGCCAGGAAAGCGGCCAGGATGGGATCAATGGATTCGAAATAGTCTATTATAACGTTCATGATTCTTCAGATGGTTTAAGGTATAAGTTAGAGGCGATCTGGTGCGAGACCAGCAGTTGCTCCCCGCCGATCCGGATATGCATAGAATTATCAAATTCTTCCTTGTCAAGCACTTCGATCTGCTGCCCCAGGGCAATCTGGTTCTTATCGAGGAATTTTAAAAAGGTAGCGGACGAATCTTTTACTCCTACACATACGCCTTTACCCCCCACCGGCATTTTACTGAGTAACTCCTTATCCCTTTCCTTAAATTCGCCATTCTTCCCGGGAATAGGATCTCCATGGGGGTCAAATTTGGGATGACCCAGTAAGGTGTCCAGGCGATCGATCAGCTTCTCACTGTTAATGTGTTCTAATTGTTCTGCTATCTCGTGTACCTCGTCCCAGGTAAAATCGAGCTTTTCTACCAGGAAAACTTCCCAGAGGCGATGCTTCCGGATGATAGCCAGGGCGCTGTAACGGCCCGTTTCTGTCAGGGATACGCCCTGGTATTTTTTATAATTGACTAAATCCTTATCCGACAGCCTTTTCAACATATCAGTAACCGAAGACGGCTTGGTATCCATTTGTTCAGCAATGGCATTGGTCGATATGGTCCCCGTCCCCTGCCTGGAAAGGTGAAATATGGCTTTCAGATAATTTTCCTCGGAATGTGTCACTGGTTTTTAGAATTTATACAAAAATACATTTTTCGTCCATAAAACAAATTTTTAGAATCACCTAAAAATAACCCCCTTGCGATATTTATTGGTGGTAAACGAAGACTAGAATTAAGGAACATGGTCGGAATTAATCTTATTGTTGGCTTTTTCAGACTCCTGCGATATGCCTCTTCTTTGTACCTTTATGGTTTTGCGCGTTCAGCTTATGGATACTTATGATTTTATCATTATTGGCGCAGGTGCTGCCGGACTCCTCCTGGCCGATGTTCTCGGGAAAGATCCCTATTTCCGGGATAAGAACATATTATTGCTGGACAAGAACCCTAAAGATCAGAATGACAGGACCTGGTGTTTCTGGGAAAAAGGCGATGGAAATTTTGATGCTATCCTACATAAACGCTGGAATCATATTTATTTCGGCGGTCAATCTTTTGATCAGCGATCAGACCTGTCACCCTATAGCTATAAAATGATCAGGGGAATCGATTTTTACCGGGAATATCTTTCGCGCATACAGCATTATCCCAATATTACTTTTCTTCCTGCTACTGTGGATAAGGTCGTTGAGCAAAAAGATGCTATAACCGTACATACTGATCGTGGAACCTACAGGGGGCAAAAATTGTTCAATAGTATTTTAGATGCCGATGCCATGTCTTCCCAGCAAAAGTTCCCGGTCTTAAAACAACATTTCCTGGGCTGGATAGTAAAAACTGAAAAGCCCGTTTTTGATCAGGGGACAGCAACTTTTATGGATTTCTCCATACCACAGGAAGGGAATACACGATTTATGTATGTTTTGCCATTTTCCGCAACCGAGGCCCTGGTAGAATACACCCTGTTCTCCGCCGAGTTGCTACCTAAAACAGAATACGAGCAAGCCCTCAGGGCATACCTGGAAGATATATTGGAAGCAGGGAATTATACGATACAGGAAAAGGAGTACGGGCAGATCCCAATGACCTCATATGAATTCTGGTCTAAGAATACAGACAGGCATCTTTATATTGGAGTTGCCGGGGGATGGGCCAAAGCGAGTACCGGCTATACCTTTATGCGGACTTACAAGAAGGTGAAGGAATTGATCAACTACATGAAAGCCGACTCCCCGCTTTCTTCCTTTATTCAAAAAGACCGTTATTGGTATTACGATCTTTTGCTGCTGGACGTTCTTTATAAGAATAATGGTAAAGGCCACCTGCTGTTCGAGAGCCTGTTCCGGAAATGTGATACCGAGCTTATCTTAAAATTTCTCGATGAGGAAAGTACCATTACAGAGGATCTCAAAGTTATCGCTGCCTGTCCTAAAACCCCCTTTTTAAAAGCCTTGTTTGGCCGACTTTTTTAGACGGTCCTGAACATCAGTTCTTCCCCTACGGCCCTCAGTGATTTTAGTGAATCTCCTTTTATCCCCGATGACAGCAGTTGTTCAAAAGCCAGCTCTGTATAGTTCTTGATCTCTTTTTTTATGTCATCCGCCGCCCCGCTCTCCAGGTAAATATCTTTAACCGCTCTCACTTTAGGATCTGGCTTGCCCGGTTTTATGGAGAACCAGTGCTGCAGTTCTGTTCGCTGCTCCTGGTCAGACAGCTCGAGCGATTTCAGGTAGAGGTATGTTTTTTTATTAGCAATGATATCTCCGCCAACTTGTTTCCCGAATGTTTCCGGGTCCCCAAAAGCATCCAGGTAATCATCCTGTAACTGGAAGGCAATCCCCAGGTTTAACCCATAGTGATAACAGGCGTCCTGCACTTGTGACGGAGCTCCGGCCAGGATGGCACCCATCTTCATTGCAGTACCCACCAGTACGGCAGTTTTGTTGGCGATCATCGTCAGGTAAAGGCTTATAGGCACCTCATCCTGCAATTCAAATTCCATATCATATTGCTGCCCCTCGCAAACCTCCCTCGCTGTTTGGCTGAAAAGCGTTACCAGCGATTTAAACTTTTCGGCTTCGTATTTCTCAAAAAGCTGGTAAGAAAGTATAAGCATGGCATCACCGGAGAGTATGCCCGTTGCCAGGTCCCATTTTTCATGAACGGTCACCTGCCCTCTCCTTACCGGGGCATTATCCATGATATCATCGTGCACCAGGGAAAAATTATGGAATAATTCTAAAGCCACTGCCGCATCCATGGAATCTTCCACATCACCACCCAAAGCTTCCGCTGCCATCAGGGTAAGTGCAGGCCGCAGGCGTTTACCCCCAAGACCCAGGATATAACGCATGGGTTCGTAAAGACCATCAGGCTCACCCGTCTTTATCCCGGTTTGCAGGAAGTCATCAATTGAACTTTTATACTGTAATAGGCTCTCCAAGGCTGCAATTTTTTATCAAAAATACATTAAATGCCTGCAATCAAAAAGGTGAAAATCATTTCATACCATTCCCCCAGTGTTAACATAATGTAAAACTTAGGAAACTTTTATTGTTTTTTTAGTTTCCTGAGCTATATTTGCCGCTTCTATGAAAGAACAAATACTTGAAAAAGCGACCGAATTGTTCCTAAGCAGGGGGTTTAAGAGCGTTACTATGGACGACCTGGCACAGGAAATGGGGATATCAAAAAAAACGATATACACTCATTTCAGCAATAAGACCCAGATTGTTAAGGACAGTGTGATGCATCTTTTTGACCAGATCTCTGCGGGGATATCACACATTTGCAGTCTTGGCAAGAACCCGATCGAAGAATTATACGAGATCAAAAAATTTGCCATGACTCATTTAAAAGATGAACAGTCCTCTCCCCAGTTCCAACTCCAGAAATATTACCCGGCAATCTTTGAAACCATTCGCAATAAGCAGTTTGAACTGATGCAGGATTGCGTGGTTAAGAACCTGAAAATAGGTATTGAGCAAGGTATTTACCGCGAGAACATCAATATAGAATTCGTAGCCCGTATCTATTTTTCGGGGGTAAACAGTATAAAAGATCCCAATTTGTTCCCGGCGCAACTGTTTACTGCGAGGGAAATTATGGATATATACCTTGAATACCACCTCAGGGGGATTGTCACCCCGAAAGGACGGACTATTTTAAATGAAATAATCAATTCTAATCAATTATAATGCAGCGATTTCTCCTATTACTAATCAGCCTTCTCTTCGGACTACTGTTACAGGCACAAGAGACGACGACCTCCTATACCCTGGAAGAGGCGATCGCTTACGCTATTGCCCATAACTACAGTAGCCTGAATGCGAGTTTGGAAATTGAAGATGCCCAAAAGCAAAAATGGGAAACCATTGCCACGGGGCTACCACAGATCAGCGGAAGTGTCAGTTACCAGAACCAGCTAAAACAACCCGTTTCGCTTATCCCGGCCGAATTTTTCGGAGGGGAACCCGGTACTTTCCAACCGATCGTTTTCGGACAGCCGCAACAGGCAACAGCTACGGCGACCCTGAAACAACAGATCTTTGATGGTTCTTACATCGTAGGGGTACAAGCGACCAAGGCTTTCCTGAGTTACAGCCAGAACAACAAAGAAAAGACAGAGCAAGAAGTTCGTAAAGCGGTAGTAGACGCTTATGGAAACGTACTCCTGGCCCGTCAAAGTGTAGATATCCTTGCCAAGAACGCAGCTACCCTGGAAAAGAATCTTTTTGAAACCCGGAAGATCTATGAAAACGGTCTGGGAGACGAAGAAAGTGTTGAGCAGCTCCAGATCACCCTATCCACCATTCAAAGCCAATTAAAAAATGCTGAGCGATTACAGGAAATCACCTTGCAGATGCTGAACGTGGTGATGGGACTCCCCCTGGACCATCCCACAGGTCTTACCCAGGACCTGGACGACCTGGTTGAAGCCGGTATAGCTCCACAGTTGCTTGAAAGTGAACTTACTTTAGAAAACAACGTAGACTACAAGTTGGCCAACAACCTCAACCAACAGCGTTATTACGAGTGGAAGCTGGCCAGAAGCCGAGCCCTGCCTACCCTGAATGCATTTGTCAATTACGGCTCTTCCGCTTTCAGTGAGGATTTCAGTTTTTTTGACGATGAGCAGCAATGGTTTGATTCCTCCGTACTGGGATTCGACCTCAGCATTCCCATTTTCAGTTCCTTTAAAAGGAGCGCAAGCACCCAAAGAGCAAAGATCGCCCTGGAACAGGCTAAGAACCAGCTAAAAGAAACCTCTTCGCAGCTAAAGCTTCAGCTGGATAAAGCCAAAAGCGATTACATCCTCGCTATAGAAAATTACCAGACCAATAAGAAGAACCTGGCACTGGCCGAACGTATAGAGGATAAAAACCAGGTTAAATACCAGGAAGGCATCGCCTCTAGTTTTGAACTGCGGCAGGCCCAACTACAATTATATACTACCCAACAGGAATACCTGCAATCCATGGTAGACGTGATCAATAAAAAAATAGAACTAGAAACAATACTGAACCTTTGATACATAAACTTTCCAACATGAAAAACGTTTTATATATACCCCTTGCCCTTCTGCTACTGGCCGCTTGTGGTGATTCTAAGGAACAATCGGTAGACGATATGATCTCTGATGGTAATCTCGAAACCCTCCGAACTCGCCGCAGTAATATTTCAGAACAGCAAAGATCACTGGAGGCAGATATTGCCAAATTGGATTCAGCGATTGCACTGCTGTCTGATGAGGAAAACTATCCCTTGGTATCTACGATAGAGGCAACTGTTGCACCATTTAATCATTTCCTGGAATTACAGGGAGATGTCAAAACAAGGCAGAACGTCCTGGTTTACCCGGAAATGGGTGGAACCCTGGATCGGATCCTGGTTGCAGAAGGTCAGCGCGTTCAGAAAGGACAAGTACTGGCAAGGATCGATGATGGAGGGATGTCGAGCCAGCTTGGCCAACTCCGGACCCAGGCAGAATTAGCTAAAACCACTTTTGAACGTCAAAAGCGTCTGTGGGATCAGAATATAGGATCGGAGATCCAATACCTGCAGGCCAAAGCTAATTATGAAGCCCAGAAGGATGCTGTATCACAGGCAGAAAGTCAGTTAGGAAAATCTACCATTCGCGCTCCTTTTTCAGGCATCGTGGATGACGTGATCAAGGATGAAGGAACCGTTGTAGCCCCCGGGCCAGGATCTGAAGTATTCCGTATTGTTAACCTGTCTGATATGTATATAGAAGTCGAGGTGCCTGAACGCTACGTGGGTAGTGTTACCGAAGGGAAGGAAGTAAAAGTCTTCTTCCCGGTTCTCGGGGACAGCATCACCACCAAGGTGAGGACTACAGGGAATTTTATAAATCCCAACAACCGTTCTTTCACCGTAGAGATCCCAGTTCCCAATAAGCAAGATAAGATTAAGCCCAACCTGACGGCCAGGGTCATGATCAATGATTATACTAATGAAGAAGCCATCCTGATCCCACAGAGTATCATCTCTGAAAACGCGGAAGGCGAGCAATATACCTACCTGGCGGCCGATCCAGAGAACGGGAATGCAATTGCGAGAAGATCGATCATCACCACAGGGCTTACCCAGGGCAATGAAGTTGAGATTCTCAGCGGGTTAAAAGCCGGGGACCAGGTGATCAAGGAAGGAGCACGTAGTGTAAAGGACGGGCAGAAAGTAGAATTACTAAACCAGGAATAGATGAGCAAACAACAAAAGAATGCGAATAAGGAATTCTGGCTGTCTTCCTGGGCTATTGATAACCCCTCGGTCATCTATGTGATGATCGGTTTGTTCCTGTTTATCGGGATCAGCTCCTACAACGCGCTTCCTCGGGAAGATTTCCCTGAGATCGTGGAGACCAAAGTGTACATCAGTACCCCCTACCCCGGGAATACCGCCGAAGACATAGAACGATTGATCACAGATCCCCTGGAAGAACGACTTAAGAATGTCAGTAACCTGGTAGAGATCACCTCAACATCCCAGGAAGATTATTCGGTGATCACCGTAGAATTTGACGAGGATATTTCTGTTGATGCAGCCAAACTGAAGGTCAAGGATGAAGTGGATGCGGAAAAGGCAAGCGAGGATTGGCCCACTTTTAACGGGGCTAAGGTAGAACCCAATGTGTTTGACCTGAACCTGTCTGAAGAATACCCCATCATGAACATCAACTTCACCGGTGATTACCCGGTGGAGAAACTCAAGGAGTTTGCCGAATATATGGAAGATGAGATCGAGGATATGCCCGAGATCAAGAAGGTAGATATTCGTGGTGCCCAGGAAAAAGAGGTAGAAGTAGCGGTAGATATTTATAAAATGATGGCCGCCAAGGTCAGCTTTAACGATGTTATCCAGGCCATTGCCAATGGGAACATGACCATGTCTGCAGGCAACCTGAAAACTGCCAGCCAGAGACGAACCATCAGGGTGCTGGGCGAGATTGAAAATCCTGCCGCCCTGGAGAATTTCGTCGTAAAGTCAGAGAATGGTAATGCCGTCTACCTGAAGGATATCGCCAGTGTATCTTTTGACGAAGAAGATAAGACCACCTACGCGAGAGAATTTGGTGAAAGCGTCGTCATGCTGGATATTAAGAAGCGTGCCGGGAAGAATGCTATTGCCGCGGCAGACCAGATCAAAGCACTGGTCAAGGATTTACAGGAAAATTATTACCCGGCAGACCTTCATATCTCGATTGCAAACGATTCATCAACCCGGACCCTTAACCAGGTTGACGACCTGGTCAACAATATCATCTTTGGTATACTGCTGGTCGTTACCGTACTGATGTTCTTCTTAGGCTTCAGGAATGCGCTCTTTGTAGGGTTCGCTATCCCGATGTCTATGTTCATGTCCTTTATGATCTTATCGGTATTGGGCTACACCCTGAACACCATGATCCTTTTTGGAATGATCATGGGACTTGGGATGTTGGTAGATAATGGTATCGTCGTGGTAGAGAATGTATATCGTCTTATGGAAGACGAAGGCATGTCCAGGGTAGAGGCCGCTAAGAAAGGAATTGGAGAGATTGCTTTTCCCATCATTATCTCTACCCTTACCACGGTAGCCGCATTTGTACCCCTTGGCCTGTGGCCGGGGATCTTCGGGCAGTTTATGATTTATTTCCCCATCACCTTGTCTGTAGTACTGGGATCCTCTCTTTTTGTAGCCATTTTTATGAACTCCATGCTGGTTTCCCAGTTTATGGACACAGGGGAGAAAGAACTCACCCGTAAACAATTGATTCGCGTGAGCATCATCCTCGTCGGGCTTGGGGTCTTTATCATGATTCTCGGTGGCCCCGTACGCGGGTTTGGTACGGTTATGATCCTTACCGCCATCATGTTCTGGGTTTATAAATACTTTATCAAACGTTGGGCAAGTAATTTCCAGAACAACACCATGAGCCGTTTTGAGAATTGGTATGAAAAACGCCTGAAGCATGCGCTTAGAGGCAAGAATGTATACTGGTATTTTGGGGTGACCTTCTTAATGCTTATCGCGGTGTTTATGCTCTTTGGTATGTCTGTGGGAAGCGGCCGGACCAAGATCGAATTCTTCCCGGACAATATCCCGAACGAGATATACGTGTATATAGAATATCCTCAGGGTACTTCTATAGAGAAAACCAACGAGATAACCCAGGATATTGAAAGACGAGTATATGCTATCGCTAACCGGGATAAGTATACAAACGGTGAGGAGAATTACCTGGTAGCCTCAGCAGTTTCACAGGTGGGTGAAGGTGCAGGGAATCCGTTTACTGATGGCGGCTCTTCCGCAGAAATGCCCCATCGGGGAAAAGTGACCTTATCCA
>JABDLH010000175.1 GCA_013003145.1 Flavobacteriaceae bacterium
TAACTACAGGATTGTACGAGTTCGGTGCGTGAATTACCCCGTATTTTACATCAATACTCTCATCCAGGGCTTTGTAGGTGCCAAACATCCGGTCAAACACATTGAGGATACCCCCGTGGTTCTTGTCCAGGTACTCCACATTCTGAGCGTGGTGCACCTGGTGCATGGTGTGGGTATTCAAAAAAGTTTCCAGGAAACCGAGTTTAGGAACATAGACCGAGTGTAGCTGGAACTGCCACAAAGCTTCAATTCCCAGGCATACGATCACCATTTCTGGCGGAAACCCAAGAGCAGGCATCCACATATAAAACAATGGCTTATAAAGTATGGTAAACCAACCATTTCGTACCGCGGTACCCAGGTTGAAGTTATCCGAGGAATGATGCACTATATGCGCGGCCCAGAGAATTCGGATTTCGTGGTTGGCCCGGTGAAAACAATAATAGGTGAAATCATCTGCCAGCATGCAGAAGATCCAGACATACCATGCATATCCAAAAGATTCATATCCCAGTATATGTGTGCGAACCCCACCAACTACCGGGTTAAACAGTTCATAGGTATACTCAAACAGGAATACCATGAAAATAACCTTGAACAACGGCCCCAATATGGCCGAACCAACTCCCATGAAACCGCTGGCGAAAAGATCTTTCCAATGGTAGAGATCGTCATCACCGTGAGTTTTGCTGTACGTCAGCTCTAACAATATAAAAGCGATAAAACAAGGTACTCCGTATACTAGGGGGTTCGTGAAATCCATTGATTAGGTCAAGTATTAATTTAAGAATGGTAAGGCATAGTGATGTGGCCTAGCATTTTATGTTTTTTTGATTCGATTACACTCAAGAGTCTTTCCTGGAACGTAATAAGTTATTTTGTTCCTTCATTAAATTCTCCAGACTAGAAAGAAGTTCAATATTCTTCGGCGTAGGCTGCTCCTGGTTCTTCGGATCTTCCGACTTTTCCTTAAGCCGGTTGATAAATTTAATGACCACAAATATAGTCAATGCAATGATGACAAAGTCAATAAACACCTCCAACAATTCGCCGTAGCCAATAGCCACTTCCTCTGCTGTTTCAGATGCCTCTCTTAAAACATGTTTTTTATCCGCCAGGTTTACCCCATCGGTCAACAGTGAAAGAGGTGGCATTACTACTTTCTTTACAATGGTATTGACCACATTATTGAAAGCAGTACCTATGATGATACCGACCGCCATGTCTATCATATTGCCTTTAACGGCAAAATTCTTAAACTCGGTAAAAAACTTCTTCATTCGTTTTCCGTTAATTTTTTTATCATCAGAACAAAGTTGGCTGAGAATCTTCATCTTCGCCTCCTTTATCAGGATTTTTTTTGGCTTTATCCTGCTGCTGACTTGAATTACCGCCTTCAGCTTTGATATTTACTTCATCAACCACTTCGATATCCTCAGTTTTATGCGGCTCGGGCTCTTCATAGGGCAGCGGATCCAAAGCATTGATCTGCTTCACCTTGTCAGAAGTAAGCTGGTTCCCCATGGCTTTAATTCCTTTTACAGCTATAAATTCTTCTAAAGCTATCTCCTGGTTGGGCTTCTGTTCTTTGCCTCTCGGTTTTGAGAATACCAGCTCGGCTACAGGCTTCCAATCCGTAAATACTAATTCCAGGTAAGATTTTGGATGCTCCGTAATAATAAGTTCTTCTTTACCTTCTTTTTCGATCAGGAATCGTTTTACATAGAACCGTTCTTTTTCTCCATCAAAATAAATGGCAGAAATAGGCTTATTCGGCTTCCATTTTTCAAGCACCAACATGTCTGAATCAAAGCGCATAGTGAGTTCAGGGATAGCTGTTTTCACCATTCCTTTCTGCGTAACGATCAATAACAGGTCCTCACTGGTAAATTCGCCCAGGAGTTCGCCTCTTTGATCTACATTGAGCCTGCGTACGGTTTCATCAAACCATATCTTACGGGGCTTTAAGGTAGATAAGCCTTTTTCCTTAAGCTCAATGCGTTTCACAGCATATTTGGTTACAATATTCCCTTTAGAATTTCTGCCTTTGATGAGTACATCGGCAAAATCCAGATCCCATTTCAGTTTCTTAATGCTACCTGATTGCCGCAGGTGAATAGTAACCACCTCTGCCTCCCCATTCGGATTGGCTGTAAAGTAAAGCACCTCTGATTGCGGCTTGCCGGTAGTTAAGTCGTACATCTTGTCACGGGTGATACTGGTTACGCTGAACCGCTTCACATAGCTTGCTCCTCCACGACCATCTTTGTAGATCATGTTGTAAATAGTCCGCTTGTCCTTTTTCTTAAAGACCGCAACATGGATAATATTTTTACCGATAAATGTTTTGGCATCTACCTTGGTCACCATCATTTCACCACTTTTGGTAAAAACAATGATATCGTCTATATCACTACAATCCGTGACGTATTCGTCTTTCTTCAGGGATGTTCCAATAAAGCCTTCTTCGCGGTTCACATAGAGCTTAGTATTACGGATCACCACTTTAGTAGCTTCGATCTCGTCAAATACTCTGATTTCAGATTTGCGCTCCCTGCCTTTTCCGTATTTTGCTTTTAATTCCTTGAAATAATCAATGGCATATTCTACCAAATGTGCCAGGTGGTGCCTGGTCTGAGCTAATTTATCCTCCAGGCTCTCAATGTATTGTTGTGCTTTATCGAGATCAAATTTTGAGATCCGCTTGATCCTGATCTCGGTCAGACGTACAATATCCTCCTCGGTCACCTCTCGTTTCAGGTGCCCGGTATGCGGCTTCAGCCCTTTATCTATAGCAGAAATCACGCCTTCCCAGGTTTCTTCTTCCTCAATTTCCCGGTATACCCTGTGCTCAATAAAGATACGTTCAAGGGATGCAAAATGCCACTGCGCCTCCAGCTCATCTAACTGAATTTCCAGTTCCTGCCGCAATAGCTCTACAGTATAATCCGTTGATCGCTCCAGCATTTCGGTCACCCCTATAAACAGCGGTTTATTATCCTCGATGATACAACCCAGAGGAGATATGGAAGACTCACATGCCGTGAAGGCATACAGTGCATCTATTGTTTTATCAGGCGACAGGCCTGAAGGCAGGTGCACCAGGATCTCTACTTCTGCTGCCGTATTATCCTCTATTTTCTTGATCTTGATCTTTCCCTTATCGTTGGCTTTAAGAATGGAATCAATTAAAGAAGAGGTGTTGGTGCCGTAGGGTATCTCCCTAATTACAAGGGTGTTCTTATCCTGCTGCTCGATCTTGGCGCGCACCCTGATCTTTCCGCCCCGCAAGCCGTCGTTGTAATTAGTGACGTCTATGACTCCTGCAGTAGGGAAATCAGGATATATTTTAAATCGTTTGCCCTGTAAATGTTTAATAGAGCCATCGATCAATTCGATAAAATTATGAGGAAGGATCTTTGTGGAAAGTCCAACCGCAATTCCTTCTGCCCCCTGCGCCAGTAATAAAGGGAATTTTACGGGCAGGTTAACCGGTTCCTTCTTCCGACCGTCATAAGACATCTGCCATTCGGTGATCTTTGGACTGAAAACTACATCCAGGGCAAATTTGGAGAGACGGGCCTCGATATATCGTGAAGCTGCAGCACCGTCACCGGTCAGTATATTACCCCAGTTTCCCTGGGTGTCTATTAGCAGGTCTTTCTGACCTATCTGCACCATGGCATCTGCTATACTGGCATCGCCATGCGG
>JABDLH010000198.1 GCA_013003145.1 Flavobacteriaceae bacterium
TATTTACCGGGAAAACCAGGATGTCGTTACTCCCGCGGTGGTTGATCTTCAGCTCAGAGGTGACCAGTTCCCTGGCTTCTACCCTGGAATCTCCCGCAGCAATGGTGACACTGAAAATATCGGCCTCCCCCTTCAGGGAGAAGAATGCAATTCCATTGGCGACTATAGAAAGATTTTCTACATCCAGTTCCAGCTCAAATGAGCCATCGGTGGTCGCCGCCTCAGGATCGTTAAAACTTTCAGATAAGAGGGCCAGGGATTCATAAGGCAGTACCCCCTCACTCTGAACTGGGAAGCCGGTACTGCTCCTGATCCTCTTAAGGTCCGGGGCCGTAACAGTAAATACAGTGGTACCATAAGACCTGAAGTAGTTGCAATCGTTCCCGTCTCGCAGTTCCAATACCCCATCCACCACCTCGGCACTCACTTCCTGCCTCAGGTTACTCCCGGTTTTCAGTTCTACTTTATATTCCGGGCCGTGGCGGAGCACGAGACGGATATTTTCAAAAACCGTGATCTCATCAAACTCTTCTACCGCTATCTCTTCGGTGACCAGGTCTCCACTGGCCTGGAAACAATCCGGGGCGTTTTCCCCATCACAACCCAGCAGGAGTATAAAGAGGAACATGAGCGGCAAAAGACCGGCTGCTTTACGTGCTATGTGGTTTAGTCTCCTCATATCTTAATTCCAAAACCCAGTTCTACAGCTTCCGCTTTGGCGGCATGTGATTTTAAACTAAGGGTTGCATAGTAACGATCTCCAAAATATCGCTTTAATCCTACCCGGTTGTACACCCTGCCTTCAAAATCGAATGGATAATAGACATAGTACCCCAACTGGGTAATAATACTCATGCGGTTAATATAGAGTTCATGCCCGGCAAAGATACCTACCCTTTTGTAATCCGTATCCGGGTCTACTGACAGTTCAGGAAAAGAAACCGACTGGAAACGAATCAGTTTTTTAAGGAAGTTAGAGAAGAACAGGTCTGTTCCCAAATGTACTGCACTGAATCGTCCCAATCTTTTTTCGGCCGATGCTGTAAAAATATAGAAGGGGAATTGCCCGGACCCGATAACATCACTTTCGTTGATCCCAGTGCTAAACCCCAGGTTATACGCCATGCTGCGGTCTATCTCCCCTGGTGGAGTCACCTGGTATTCCCTTACTAGCTCGTGGTCCATGTCATAGACCAGCCCGGCATTGAAGGCGAAAGTATTGGTAGAGGTATTAGGTGCTTTTACATTCGCATTGGAATAATGTACCAGCGACAGGCCGGCCTTTACCCCCAGTGGACCTAGCAGGCCTTTTTTCTGGTAATTGAGCATTAAGTATGTGGAGCTCATAAAGGAAGTCCCGTAGGCATTGTTCCTGAAATTTTCCTCCCTGTCATAGGGGCGGGTATTATAGGCTATCCCCTGCCCTACCCGGAACTGCAGGGCCCTGTTCAGCAAATAGAAGTTATAATGCGCATACAACCCATAATTTTCCCCCAGTACTGTATTCCGCATATCCTGGTAGATGAATGAATACCCTATATCGGGGTAATTGAAGGCACTTTCCCAGGCTTCCTCTCCAAAGGTTTCCCGGTTGAGGGCCAGGATCAGCCCGGAGGGATGAGAAGTGATAAGGTGACTGATATCCGTGTTGTGCAGAATAATAGATCCGTAGAACAGGTCTGCCCCGAGGGTATAACTAACAGGTGCTTCTTTCTGCTGCGCCGTTAACAGGAAACATTGGCAGAGTAAAGCAAGGAGGAAGCGGTTTTTCATGAGGCATAAAAGTAGGAAAAACAGGGGATTCGCTACCCATCCGATTTAAATAGGAAAGGCGTTTAAAACACGGCTTCTGCTATCGCCTTGATATTGTCCGATTTACCCATGGAATAATAATGCAAAACGGGTACCCCGGCCTCTTTTAATTCGAGCGACTGGGCTATGGCCCATTCTATCCCCACTTGCCTGACCTGTTTGTTATTCTTACAGGCTTCTACAGCATCGACCAGGTCCTGGGGCAGGTCTATTCGGAATACCTGGGGTAATAGTTGCAGGTGGCGCTTTACGGCTACCGGCTTTATTCCCGGGATGATAGGCACCGTGATACCTTCCTCCCTGGCGGCCCGGACAAAATCGAAGTACTTTTTATTATCAAAGAACATCTGGGTGACCACGTAATGTGCACCTTCGTCTACCTTTTGCTTTAATCGTCTCAAGTCCGTTTTAAGCGAAGGGGCCTCCATATGTTTTTCAGGGTAACCTGCTACCCCTATGCAGAAGTCTGCACAATGGTCTCGCTCTACCACTTCGTGCAAGTACTCCCCGCAATTGAGCTTTTGTATCTGCTGTACCAAACCGGAGGCATAGGCATGCCCTCCCCGTGTAGGTTCAAAGTACTTTTCTTCCTTCATCGCGTCCCCTCTTAAGGCCATAACATTCTGTATGCCCAGGTAGTGGCAGTCAATCAGGAGGTATTCGGTCTCTTCCTTGGTAAAACCGCCACACAATACATGGGGAATGGTATCCACATTGTATTTATGTTTTATGGAAGCACAGATCCCGACCGTACCCGGACGCATCCTGGTCAGTTTTTTATCCAGGAGCCCGTCCCTGTCTATATAGACATACTCCTCCCGGGAGGTGGTCACATCTATAAAGGGTGGGTTAAATTCCATTAACGGATCTATATTATCATAAAGCTCCTGTATGTTGTGCCCCTTTACAGGGGGAATGATTTCAAAGGAGAACAGGGTTTCTCCATTCGACTTTTCTATGTGATCCGTTACTTTCATCTTGGAATTGCTTGCTAATTGTATTTATTGATCTGATTCTTCGGCCAGGTTGGGAGCCAGCCATTTTTTTGCTTCTTCCAGCTCCATTCCTTTCCTGCCGGCATAATCTGCTACTTGTTGTTCCGTGATCTTACCAACTCCGAAGTAGCGGGATTCCGGGTGGGCAAAATAATACCCGCTTACACTGGCAGCCGGCCACATGGCCAGGCTTTCGGTCAGCCTTACCCCGATTCGCTCTTCTACCTGCAGTAACTTCCATATGGTTTTCTTCTCCAGGTGATCAGGGCAGGCCGGGTAGCCGGGAGCAGGCCTTATACCCCGGTATTCCTCTGCGATGAGGGCGTTATTATCCAGTTGTTCCGCGGCGCCATACCCCCAGTATTTCTTACGGACCTGCTTGTGCAGGTATTCTGCAAAAGCCTCTGCCAAGCGATCTGCCAGGGCCTTGACCATGATGGCGTTGTAATCGTCCAGCTCTTTTTCAAATTTTTCTGCCAGTTCCTGGGTACCAAAACCTGTACTGACACAGAAACAACCCACATGATCCTGCAACTCGCTGCTCTTAGGAGCAATAAAATCGGCCAGGGCAAAGTTGGGTACCCCGGCTCTTTTTTTCAACTGTTGTCTCAGGGTACGGAAAGTCAGGGTGTCACTGCCTACATCTTCCCTTATATCCTCAGGCACTTCCAGCTCGATATCATCATCATCTACCGTATTTGCCGGGAAGATCCCCCAGACCGCCCTTGCCCTGAGCAGTTTTTCCTTTAAAATTTTCTTCAATATAAGCTGGGCATCCTCAAAGAGTTCACGGGCCTGTGGCCCCACGACCTCATCTTCCAGGATCTGCGGGTATTTACCATGCAGGTCCCAGCTCCTGAAAAAAGGGGTCCAGTCTATATATTCCAGTAAGGGTTCCAGTTCCTGCTCTTCCAGAACATGTATACCAGGAAGCTTGGGGCTAAACAGGCTATTTTTGTTCCAGTCTATACGAAACTTGTTTTCCCGTGCATCCCGGATATCCAGGTATTCTTTCCGTTTACCCCGCTTCAGGAATTTTTCCCTGAAACTTTCGTAATCCAGTTTAAGTTCAGATTTATAGCTGGCCGAGTGTTCTTTCTGTAACAGGTCGCCGACTACTGTAACCGCTCTTGAAGCATCGTTCACATGAACTACAGCAGAGCTGTACTGGGGATCGATCTTAACCGCGGTATGCGCTTTGCTAGTGGTGGCTCCACCAATCAGTAAGGGTACCGTAAGGCCCTGCGTTTCCATTTCCTTTGCCAGGAAGACCATCTCGTCCAGGGAAGGTGTGATCAGGCCGCTCAGCCCTATTACGTCTACCGCTTCTTCCTTGGCTTTCCGGATGATCTTCTCCGGGGGTACCATGACCCCTAGGTCTACGATCTCGTAATTGTTACAGGCGAGTACTACGCTGACAATGTTCTTTCCAATATCGTGAACATCGCCCTTAACTGTAGCCATCAGAATCTTTCCATTGTTGCCCTTTCCCTGTTCAGCTTCGGGTAAGGTCTTCTTTTCTTCTTCTATAAAGGGAAGCAGGTAGGCAACGGCTTTTTTCATCACCCTGGCCGACTTCACCACTTGCGGTAAAAACATCTTTCCGCTCCCAAAAAGGTCCCCGACTACATTCATACCGGTCATCAAATGCCCTTCTATCACCTCGATCGGGCGGTCCGCACCCTGCCTGGCCTCCTCCACATCGGCCTCTATATACTGGTCTATTCCTTTTACCAGGGCCCTGGTGATACGGGACTGCAGGGGTTCTTCCCTCCAGCTGAGATCGGCTTTGTTCTCCCTGGCTTTTCCCACAACGGTTTCTGCAAAATCCAGTAGTCGCTCCGTCGCATCATCCCGTCGGTTCAGGATCACGTCCTCTACCCTTTCCAGGAGATCCTTCGGTATATCGTCATAGACCTCTAACATGGTTGGGTTAACGATCCCAATATTCATCCCGGCCTGTATAGCATGGTACAGGAAAACAGAGTGCATAGCTTCGCGGACAGGGTTGTTGCCCCTGAAACTGAAGGAAACATTACTGACCCCACCACTGACACTGCAATAGGGCAGGTTCTGGCGAACCCAGGCCGTCGCCTCTATAAAATCAAGGGCGTTCCTTTTGTGTTCTTCCATCCCGGTAGCCACGGGGAAAACATTCAGGTCAAAAATGATATCCTCAGGGGGAAACTTCGCCTTCCCCGTCAGTAGTTCGTAGGAGCGCTTGGCTATTTCTATCCGCCTGTCATAATTATCGGCCTGGCCCACCTCATCAAAAGCCATTACGATAACCGCAGCACCATAGCGCCTTATAAGTTTGGCCTGCCTCAAAAATTCCTCTTCTCCTTCTTTCAGGCTGATCGAGTTAACAACACATTTTCCCTGTACGACCTGCAGCCCTGCTTCAATGATCTCCCATTTAGAACTGTCTATCATAATGGGGACCCGTGCAATATCAGGCTCGGCGACCACCAGGTTCAGGAAGCGCACCATGGCTTCCTTCCCATCGATCAGGCCATCGTCCATATTAATATCGATGATCTGTGCTCCCCCTTCTACCTGCTCGCGCGCAATCTCCAGGGCCTCTTCAAACTTATCCTCCTTGATAAGTCGCAGGAATTTCCGAGATCCGGCCACGTTGGTTCTTTCCCCAACATTGACAAAATTACTTTCCGGGGTGACCACCAGGGGCTCCAGCCCGGACAATTTTAAATAGCGGGTAGCTTTTTCCGTTTGAATATCTGTCAGTATTCCGTTTTCCATTATTACTGAATCACATTAGCAGACACCGGGCTAAAGGGTCTTGGTTCGTATTGAGCGGTAAGTTGTGCAATGGCCCTGATGTGTTCCGGGGTAGTTCCGCAACAACCGCCGACAATATTGACCAGGTTCTTCTCCAGGTATTCTGCAATCTGATCTGCCATCTGCCTGGCCGACTGATCGTATTCCCCAAAAGCATTGGGCAGGCCTGCATTAGGATGTGCAGAGACCGCAGCATCTGTCTTAGCAGAGAGGACCTCCAGGTGTGGAACCAGCTGGCTGGCACCGAGGGCGCAATTAAAGCCGATAGAGAGAATTGGAATATGCGAGACCGAGATCAGGAAAGCCTCGGCGGTCTGACCGGATAAGGTGCGGCCAGAGGCATCCGTAATGGTACCGCTGATCATAATAGGAGCATCGGAACCTTTTTCTTCTTTTACTTCCTCTATAGCAAACAGGGCAGCTTTAGCATTCAGGGTATCAAAGACAGTCTCGACGAGGAGGAGGTCCACACCTCCATCCAACAATGCTTCTACCTGTTCGCGGTAGGCCATTTTTAATTCGTTAAAAGAAACAGCCCTGAACCCTGGATCGTTCACATCGGGGGACATACTGGCTGTTTTATTGGTGGGTCCTATACTGCCGGCGACAAATCGCGGCTTGACCGGCTCTTTCTCTGTAAATTCGTCCGCGACTTCCCTGGCGATACGGGCCGACTCGTAATTGAGTTCGCGCACCAGGGATTCCATCCCGTAATCAGCCATGGCTATACTGGTGCCGGAAAAGGTATTGGTTTCCACGATATCGGCACCGGCCTCAAAATATTTGCGATGGATATCAGCTATGGCCTTGGGCTGGGTAAGGGAGAGCAGATCGTTGTTTCCCTGCAGGTCGTTCGGCCAATCCTTAAAACGCTCACCCCGGAAGTCTTTCTCTTCAAATTTATAGCGTTGTAACATGGTACCCATAGCACCATCCAATACCAGGATACGCTTTTTCAGAATGTCTTTAATCCTACTCATGCAGCTAATTATTTAATTTTTGCCAGCGAAGGATATATCAAGATAGGGATAGGAAGGGACGGAAGTCCTTTCTTTTTGTTATCTATTCCCGTATGTACGGGATAGAATGTAGCACCTTCTTTAAAGATAAAGGGTTGCTAAGGTTTCATCGGGTCTATTCCCTCCGCCTTTCTTGATAACCTTTCAATGTGGTAATGAACTGATACAAAGAAACAGTACGGCCATTTTAAAAGCAAGGAATTGACCGTTTATTTTAAACCGGCCACAAGTCTGTAGCCGGAATTATAAATCTGTTTACTGTAATCAGGTTAGTATGCTCTGGACCACTTCTTTCTTGGCTTCTTTCACCGATCCGTCAAAACCGGTTACTCCGCCTACCGTAGTGTATTTCATCACGTATCTTTTCCCGGGGTTGATCCGTTGGTAGGCACTCTGGCACATGACAGCTGCTTCGTGGAAGCCGGAGAGGATCAATTTGAGTTTACCGGGATAGGTATTTACATCACCGATGGCATATACCCCGGGAATATTGGTCTGGTAGTCGTATGAATTATTCACCTTGATGGCGTTCTTTTCAATTTCCAGACCCCAATCCCCAATAGGTCCCAATTTTGGTGAGAGTCCGAATAAGGGGATAAAATGATCCGTTTCCACATAGGATTCACCTTTGCTCTTGTCGTTGTGCTCCACGACTACGGCCTCCAGGTGCTCATCCCCGTACAACTTCTTCACTTCGGCTTCGGTAAAAAGTTTGATCTTGCCTTCTTTGGCCAGGGCGGCCGCCTTCTCCACGGAATCCAGGGCCCCTCGGAATTCGTTCCGCCGGTGTACCAGGGAGACTTCAGCTGCTATATCGGCCAGGAAGATAGACCAGTCCAGGGCCGAATCTCCGCCCCCGGCGATCACCACTTTCTTGTCCCGGTAAACTTCCGGGTCTTTCACCATGTAGGCAACACCCCTGTCATCAAAATCATCTATATTTAGTATCGGGGGTTTACGGGGTTCAAAAGATCCCAGTCCGCCTGCAATAACCACCACAGGCGCATGATGGGCTGTGCCCTTGTTGGTGGTCACTACGAAGGTGCCATCTTCCAGGGTTTCCAGGTTCTGTGCCCGTTCTCCCAGGGTAAAGCCGGGGCTGAATGGCTTTATCTGTTCCATCAGTCGATCTACCAGGTCACCGGCAAGGATCTCCGGGTAAGCCGGGATGTCATAGATGGGTTTTTTAGGATAGATCTCGGAACACTGCCCGCCCGGTTGGGGAAGGGCATCGATGAGATGTGTCTTCAGTTTAAGCAGCCCGGCTTCGAATACCGTAAACAAGCCTGTAGGGCCTGCCCCTATGATGATGATATCTGTCTTGATCATAACGTATTTCTATGCTTTAATATTCAATTCTCTTTATCCCGGAATACTTCTTCCCCGACCAGGCTCCGGGTTACTTTGTTCATTTCGTTCACTTTATACTCAAAGTCGCCCTTCAGCTTCTTCCTGTAAGCATTAAGGTTGAGAACCATCTGGTCTATATTATCCGGGATCACCTCCTCGAAAAATTGCCTTAGCCTTTTGGCCGTGGTAGGGGAAGTGCCATTGGTAGAGATGGCCACCTTTACATTACCCTTGGTCACGATTCCGCCCATATAGAAATCGCAGTATGGGGGATTGTCCTCTACGTTCACCAGTTTATCGCGCTCCCTGCATTCACGGTATACCTTGATATTGACCTCGGGCTGATCCGTGGTCGCGATAACCATATGTTTTCCCTGTAAATAATGGGTATGATAGTCATCTTCTACTAGCTCTACATTAAAGGATTGAGCCAGGTCCCTGGTAGCGTCCCTGAAAAATGGGGCAACCATGGTAACTACGGCATCCGGACTGGATTTAGTCAGGAAATGAAGTTTTTCTTCAGCCACGTTGCCCCCACCTACAATGAGAATCTTCAGGTTCTTTGTCTTTAAGAAGACAGGATATAAATTATTTCGCTCTTTCATGCGTGTACCTCTTGATGTAAACCCGACTGCAGTGCTAACAGCCCGGCCCGGTGATTTACTACTTCTCCTAAAACGATAATGGCCGGGTTGGCCAGTTGCTGTTCTGCAACCAGCTGTTCAATAGTATTCACTGACCCAATCCCGACTTTCTCGTTGGGCATGGTACCATTCTGTATAATAGCAACCGGCAGATCGCCTTTCCCCTCCTCCCGGAACAGCTTACATATTTCGCCCAGTTTGGACATCCCCATCAGGATGACAACGGTGGCCGATGATTTGGCTGCCAGGGCAACATCGGCGGAGATCTGGTGAGACCTGGTAGTCCCGGTAATAACCCAGAAACTCTCGGAGGCACCTCTTTTGGTTGTTGGGATATGTTGTGATGCGGGTACCGCCAGGCAGGAAGAGATCCCGGGCACCATGGCTACGGCCAATCCCTTTGCAGCGGCGTATTCCATTTCTTCGGCACCCCGCCCGAATACAAAGGGGTCTCCCCCTTTAAGACGGACCACGTGCCCTTGTGAAGCTGCCCGGTTTACGATCAGTTCATTGATCTGCTCCTGCTGGTAGGTATAGCAACCCTTGCGTTTCCCGACAAATATATGTTCCGCAGCCGGGGCATAGGCCAGCAAGGCCGTGTCTACCAGGGCATCGTACAAGACTACATCTGCAGACTGCAGGGCTTTGATCGCTTTTAAGGTGATCAGCTCTGTATCCCCGGGCCCTGCACCAACCACGGTCAGCCTGGGCTCGGGCTTGGGAAATCTCGTGTTATATAGATAATTGTTCTTTTCCATGGTTTCATACTTCAGATAGTTCGACTTGACGGTAGGCCTTGGCCTTCTCTATAAAAGCGGTGGCTTGCTGCAGGTAGCTCTCAGCAAATTCCTGCCCCGGGCTAACTTTATTGATCTGTAACACCAACTGCTCAAATGAACCGGGTAGTTGCAGTTTCCCCGTTTCTATGAAATAGGTGTCAAAATCCCTGATGATGGAAGCGTGGGTATTGGTTTTGGTATTCTCCGCAGTGAGCAGCGCCTTTGCCGCATTGACCATAGCCGAATAGCCGTGAAAAATAGAGGCGGCCCACTTCTCACTTTCTAATGCTTCCGTCGCATTGCCCAATTTTTCTTCGCTTTCAAACAGGAGGGTGGCAACCAGGTCGATAACTACGCCTGCACATTCACCCACGCCAATAGCTTTTTCGTATCGCTGTCCATTCCCCCAGTCTATAAAATCATCGGCTACCAAGTTATCCGTATCGGCCAGTGGTTTCAGGAAATCGTAGAAATACAGCTGCCCTTTTAAAGCATAGTAATCATCATAACTCGCTCCATTTCCATGAGCTTCATAGTCGTCCAGGATAAGTCTTAAAGCCTCCGGTCCTCTCTTACTGGGCACTTTGATCACTTTGTCAGCGAACCTGCCTTGTCCATTCCCAAGGTTACCGCCTCCCAGCAGTACCTGCAGTGCAGGAGCCACCAATTTGTCCGGGGTCCTGATAGACATGCCCTGGAAACCAATATGGGCCATATTATGCTGCCCGCAGGCATTCATACAGCCGCTGATCTTGATGACCACATCGGGGTTAGCAACGTATTGAGGATATTCTGACTGTATGACTCGCTCTAACTCGGTCGCGATGCCCATACTACTGGCGATCCCCAGGTTACAGGTATCCGTCCCCGGGCAGGCCGTAATGTCTAGTGCCTTGTTGTAGCCTATTTCAGTAAAACCGAGTTTACTGAGTTCGTTGTAAAAGAATGGGAGTGCATCCTCAGCGACATAGGGCACAAGAATATTCTGGCGGAGGGAAAGACGAATTTCTCCACCGGCGTATTGTTCTACCAATTCTGCCAATTGCCTGGCCTTATCCGTATAGAAGTCGCCCAGCATTACTTTGATACCAATGGCAACATAGCCCGGCTGTTTCTGGGGAACAATATTGGTTTTCTTCCACAAAAGGAAGGCCTCCTTATCGCTGACCTCATCATCGGGTATGGTTGCGCCGGAAACTTTCACTTCTGGGTAGGCGGCCGCATCTATAGGGTATTGCTGGTGTGGAACTGCCAATTGTTCTTGTTCCAAAAGAGTTTTAAAGCCATCGAGGCCCAGGTCTTTTAAAAGGAATTTCATACGTGCCTTGGCTCGGCTCTTGCGTTCCCCGTAGCGATCAAAAACGCGAATTACACCTTCCATCAAGGGGATTATCCTGTCTGCCTGCAAGAATTCATAAAGAGTATCCGCATGCCTGGGTTGGGATCCCAGTCCACCACCCAGCATCACCTTAAAGCCGGGAATGCAGTCCTTTTCCTTGGAGATAAAACCAAGATCATGCATATAGGAAAGCCCGGTGTCCTTATCCGAGGCGGAGAAGGACACTTTAAATTTCCTGCCCATTTCCTGGCCGATAGGATTTCTTAAGAAGTATTCAAAGACTGCCTGGGCATAAGGCGATACATCAAAGGGCTCTTCCGGGTCTATCCCGGCGGTCTCACTGGCAGTGACGTTGCGCACCGTATTACCACAGGCCTCGCGCAGGGTCACCTGGTCCCGCTCCAGTTCTGCCCAGAGTTCAGGGGTTCTTTCCAGTTCCACGTAATGGATCTGAATATCCTGGCGGGTTGTGATATGCAGCCTGCCGGTAGAGTACTCATCGGCCACATCGGCAATACGCTTTAACTGGTGGGCGCTTACTTTCCCATAAGGAAGTTTTATCCGTACCATCTGCACCCCGGGCTGCCGTTGTCCGTAAACGCCTCGGGCAAGCCTCAGGCTCCTGAATTTCTCTTCATCCGTATTGCCTTCCTTAAACTCTCGGATCTTACGGTCCAGTTCCAGGATGTCCTTTTCAACTACGGGGTTTTCTATTTCTGTTCTAAAACTTCGCATTATAGTCTATTTTACCTATAAACTTAATAGGTTATTAGGCGATAAAAGAGTCGTCCATATTGACTGTCCTCCTATCTGATATATCAGAATTTCATTCTAAGATAGCGGCGCTATCAGCTGTGCAGGCCGCATTCCCGGTTAGCCAGGACTTTAGTCGGATCAAAATAGGTG
>JABDLH010000221.1 GCA_013003145.1 Flavobacteriaceae bacterium
GACCAGGACCACTAAAAATCGACTCTTAGACATGGGTTTTGATTTTCAGTATATCACTAACCTTTACACTACTAAAAAAGGTGCTATCTATTACTTCGTCTACGATCTTGGTTATTTACCTCTAGACAATGACATTTTCATGATCGTTAAAAGGGAATAATCGCTTGTGAATCCTACAAAAAATAAAACCCGGCATTGGGGCCGGGTTATATTCAATAGATAGGTTTATGCTATTTCCAATTGTGTGAATTCAACTTTAATGCGGCGATCACTATATCTTTCCTGCTTATTTGCCCTACGAGTAGTCCTTCACGCATCACCGGCAACCTGCGCCTGTTGTTTTTATGAAATACCCCCGCAGCATCAAATATGCTGATATCGTGTTCAATGGTCTCTACATTCTCAGTCATAAATCGCTCCACATTCTTATCCAGGATCGGTTGATTAAAATACCGGCTTTCGGATATCTGCTTCATACAATCGGCTTCAGAAATGATCCCCACAAGGAAACCATTATCATCGAGAACAGGACCCCCGGAAATATGATGTTTTGCGAAGAGTTCCATAACCTCTAGAATAGACTGATCCGGGCTGAAAGTAACCAGTTTTGTAGTCATATAGTCAGCTACCAATATGGGGGCGTCATATTCTTTTTTCGTGTCTGCCTTGGCCCTACGGCCCTGAAAACTTTTGATTCCCATAGTTGTCTGTTTGAAATTCAGTTAATTTTAAATATAGACAAATTCTGCGGATAATTTAAATAAAGTCGCCAAACAGCTAAAGACTATCATAATTTTATACATTTATCGAATAATTTGACAAGGATGAAGCGATATATCCCATTGCTCAGTCTCCTCCTGCTCTTACTGGCTTTCCTTACCGTGTTCAGCACCCGAATGCCTTCGGACACCTATGGAAATCAGGATGGGGAGACCGGGTTTTCCACGGAACGTGCATTGAAGCACGTCAAGGCCATGAGTACAGCACCCCATGCCGTAGGATTCCCTGCGCACAAAGAAGTCCGTAACTACCTTGAACAGCAATTACAATCCCTTGGGTTACAACCGGTAATACAACAGGGTTATACTGCCGGAGACTGGGGAAACTTAAGCAGGGCAACCAATATTATCGCAAGACTTAATGGTTCCGGGGACGGGAAGGCCCTCTTGCTACTATCTCATTATGACAGCAACCCTCACTCTTCTTTTGGCGCCAGCGATGCCGCAAGTGGCGTGGCCGCTATCCTGGAGACCATGAGGGCGTTTCTCGCTTCAGGAACCACCCCTGTAAACGATATCATTGTTCTCTTCACAGACGCTGAAGAACTTGGACTGAACGGCGCCGATATATTTGTCAACCAACATCCGTGGGCAAAAGATGTAGGCCTCGTACTTAATTTTGAGGCCAGGGGTAGCGGGGGGCCTTCCTATATGTTCCTGGAAACCAATGGAGGTAACCAGGCCTTGATACAGGAATTTATGAAGGCGGGGGTCGAGTTTCCTGCTGCGAATTCCCTGGCTTACAGTGTATATAAATTATTGCCTAATGACACGGACCTGACCGTATTCAGGGAAGATGGGAATATTCAGGGCTTTAATTTTGCTTTTATAGACGATCATTATGACTATCACACCGCACTGGATCGCTATGATCGCTTAGACCCTTCTTCGCTTGCACACCAAGGCAGTTATCTTTTCCCTTTGCTTCAACATATGAGCCAGGTCGATCTCTCCACCCTAAGCAGAGATTCGGATATGGTGTACGCGAATATTCCATTCTTTGGGTTGATCACTTATCCCTATTCCTGGATCTGGCCGATGTTCTTCCTTGCTGTAATAACCTACATTGTATTGCTCACTTTTGGACGTAAAAAACAGCTGCTTTCCTGGAGAGGGATGGCAAAAGGATTTATTCCGGCATTACTGAGCCTCCTGGTTAACCTGCTTATCGGTTATTTCAGTTGGACGGTCATCCTATGGCTATACCCGGAATACCGAGACATATTACAGGGGTTTCCCTATAACGGTTATTGGTATATAGGAGCAATGGCAGCCCTGGCAGCAGCCCTGAGTTTTATTATCTATAGCAAATTTGACTCCATCAGCATCGCTGATAAACTACCCTCCGTTATCCTGATCTGGCTGCTATTATGCGGAGCCTTATCCTATTTTCTTGCGGGTGCGGCATTTTTTATTTTGCCGGTCTTTGCGCTTTTGGCAGCATTCTTTATTATCCTCCATCCCAAAGAAACCGACCCTATTGTCCTCGCCCTGCTGTGCGTTCCGGCAATCTGGATCGTAGCACCTTTTATCGAAGCCCTTCCTGTCGGGCTCGGATTAAAGTTGTTGGTCACCACAACCCTCTTTGTATCCCTATTGTTCTATCTTTTGTTACCACTACTTGATTCCCTTAAGCTACATCGGAATTTAGCTTTGCTCGGTTTTATCCTGTTCTTGGGAATGATGATTGCTGCGCATTTCAGGTCCGGGTTTTCAGAAGAACAACCGCATCCAAGCAGCTTGGTATATTTATTGAATGCAGATACTGAGGAAGCCTATTGGGCTTCCTACAACCACCAATTAAGCTCCTGGAATACGTCATACTACTCCCAGACCCAGGTAGATGATGCGACAGGAGTTCCGATCTTCCCCAGTAAATACCAATCCGGTTTTACCAAGGTCGCTGCAGCACCGGTAAAAAGCCTTGGCGTACCCCTGGTAGAAAAACTTATGGATACCCTGCAAAATGGCCAGCGAATACTCAAAATACTATACCGCCCGCAAAGAGCCGTAAACAGGCTGGATATCTATACCAACCCGGTACAACTGAACCGGGTTAAGGTCAATGGAGTCTTCCTGGAGGAGGATTATCTCGGCAGGCGGGGAAGCCGTCTTTTAACCCACTACATCAGTGAGAATGATGTAACCCAGCTAGAGATCGAGCTACCTGTAAATGCAGTACTGGAGCTTTCTTTCTTTGAATCGGCTAACAACCTGTTATCACACCCGGAATTCTCTGTACCTTCCAGGCCGAAAAAAGAGATTCCCATGCCATTTGTATTGAATGATGCCACGGTGATCATGAAAAAAGTGTTGTATGAGTAACACCATCGCCATTATGGGTTGTGGATGGTTAGGTTTTCCATTGGCCGAAGCCTTGCTGAAAGACGGATGGACCGTCCATGGGAGTACCACTTCTGAAGATAAAATGCAGTCGCTCAAAGAAGCAGGGATCACACCCTTCTTGCTTCAATTAAATCCTGACCAGATCAAAGGGAATATAGTGGAATTCCTGCAAGGCCCAGAGGTACTCCTAATCAATGTTCCTCCCAGGCTCCGGGCGGAGGATAGTGAAAGCTATATTGAGAAGATAAAGGTGCTTCATAGCGAGGTAAAAAAGTCAGGGGTTAAAAAGATCATCTTTGTCAGTAGCACTTCGGTATATGGAGATCAAAGTGGTGTATTGGATGAAAGAAGTAATGCAATGCCGAATACAGAATCCGGGAGACATTTGCTGGCCTCAGAACAACTCTTTTCGCAAGATCCCGGTTTACATACAACAGTGATCCGTTTTGGCGGTCTGATCGGTGGCGACAGGCACCCCGTTTCGCATTTATCCGGTAAAACCGATCTCCGGAATGGACAGCACCCCGTGAACCTTATTCACCAGACTGATGCTATTTCCCTGGTACGAATCATTATTGAAAAGGAATACTGGAATGCCATCGTCAACGGTGTAGCTCCGGAACATCCTGAAAAGCAGGATTATTACCGGTCTGAAGCCTTGAAACGCGGGCTTACACCCCCTGATTACCAGCAATCTGCAGGAGCAAATGAGGGCAAATTAGTTGATTGTAAGTATTTTCCTTATAAAACGTCCGTATTTTTGACATCAATTTTTAGTTAGTTCACAACACATTTCTGCACTTTCACAACAAAACTTTACGCAAAATCTTAAATAAGGCCCCATTTTACGGGCATCACGCTAATTCTTCCGTAATTTTAAGTGAATCACAAATTCTACTAATATCATGGAAAGATTAAATATAAAAGGGAAAATACTTACAGAAATTAAAGCGATAATTGATCGCAGTTGTCAAGGAGGGTATAAAACAGACAGGGACAGGGAACTGCACCAGGTACTTATTAAGAAGCATTATAATGCTACTGATGTAAAAATCGATTACCATCGGAAGAGAGTATCCATGGATATCGTCATGGACGATGCCAAGTACGACCCTAAGAAGGTAAATGTAAAATTGCCCCTCCTACATGCAAACCTTCTATTCCAGAACCTTCGGGAGTTTTTAAATTCATGTCTTGAGGGCGATAGAAACAGTCTCTCATTCTACGCCTGGCTCTTACGAGCGTATTCCAGTAAGGATATGCCGCTTACCACGGTCTGAGGAATAATGTCACCACAAAAATTAAAAGGATACCATGCGGGTATCCTTTTTTATTTGACCCCTAACGATTTAAGGCGATTTTGGGGCAGACTTATTAAAAAAAATAATAGTTTTGGCGCACAAAATTCAGGTAAATGAAAAGGATACTATTCGGATTAATGCTGGCTATAAGCCTTGGTACGTATGCCCAAAGCACTACAGATCTTCAAAATCACTACGAGGCGTTTTATAACGAAATGAAGTTGCAGGGGGATATCAATGGCGTTATAAACGCATTAACCCACTTGAATATTCTCGCGCCAAGCCAGGAGCGCCGGGATACCTTGGCCTATGTGTATGCCAACAACAATCAGCATATGCAAGCCCTGAATACTATCGGGATAGAGACCGATGAAAATGACTCAGACCTAGCCGTGCAGGTCAAAGCAATTTCGCTCAAGGCGCTGAACCAACCCAAGCGTGCCCTGGAGCAATACAGGATACTCTACAAAAGGGAAGCAGATCCCTACCTGGCTTACGAGATCGCCGACTTAAGGATACAGACCGGAGGAGATGGCGAGGCATTGGAATACATCACTTATGGTATCGATAATGCAACTGATGATATGATGTACGCTTTCTACGAACGCCAGCAACCATACCAGGTACCACTGAAAGCAGCATTCCTTCATTTAAAGGGGCTGGTACAGTATAACATGAATAAGAATAACATTGACAAGGCTATTGCCCTTATGGATGAAGCTTTGGCTATTGACCCCAACTTTAACCTGGCAAGCCTGAGCAAGCAGGCCTTACTGTCCAGGAAAGAAAAAGCGGAGAATCCCGAGGAGTAATTAATCGGTTCACGGCTTGCGCAACTTCTCGGTCAGCAGGCTATCCTTTTCTTTTTTCAGCAGGATAAGTTCATCCACAACTTCATTCGGAACCGCAATAGAGAGGACATAATGTGCAATTTTCCACTGCCCATCCTCGTGTTTCAGTACCCCTGAGCCACGGCATAATTTCATCTGGGTGTCCAGCAATTCATCAAACCAGGCGATTTTTCCATCCGGTCCCAGGTAAATATTCCGTTCAAGGGATGTGAAACTCCAGGCTTTACCCCTGTCAAAATAAGGTTTTGAGAACTCCTTAAATGCCTGATTCCCCCAGAGCTCTGTCGCATCAGTCCCGATAAACACCGCATCATCGGTCATCAGATCAAAATATCCTTCAAAATCGGCAGTGGCTGCAGCCTGGTGCCATCGGTCCAGTATTTTCCCAATAGCTTCTTCAGGATTCATTTGACCAAATGCCTGCCCACAGGCGAAAATCATGGCGAGTATTATGACAATTCTATTCATCTAAGATCAGTTCGTTTTCTAGTTTGTTATTTACAATCACATCAAATTGTTTACGCATGGCGTTATAGGAATTCAGCATATCCCTGGTAGGTTCCACCAGGTCTTGCCGGTAGATCAGGGCTGCCTTCACCTTCAATATATAGGTCTTAAGTACTTTTTGCCTGCTTTTTATTTTAGGAGTATCAAATTGTGTGGGATAAGTAGAAGTTTCAAGGGCTTTTTGTTTTTCAATAAGCTCATCAACGGTCAAAACCAGGTCTTCCCTGTTCTCGGTCTGGTACACACGCTTAAAGGCCGACTCCATTTCCTGGTACTCCGGCCAGGTTTGTAAAATATCTTCCACCTCCCGGTTTACCGTGTCAATACGGGGCAGGGAATCAGTGGGAAATGAAGTGAGTTCCTCTCTTTGCGGGAGGGTGGTTTCTTCCCCTTCTTTACAGCTTAACAGCGAGAGAAGACACAAGCAGATCAGTAATATCTTTGGCATGGAACGAAGGTACAAATTTTAATAAAGGCTATCTTTGGGCTCTATTAATAATTACAATATGCATAAATCTATACTCATCTTAGGTGCCTGCGGACAGATCGGCACAGAACTCACCCTGGCTCTTCGTGAGCGATATGGAAACGAACAGGTCATTGCCAGTGATATACGTGAAGGCAGTGGACAATTGATGGATTCCGGACCATTTGAAATGCTGGATGCCACCAACTATGGAGCTCTTGAAGATATAGTTATGCATTACGAAATTGACGAGGTTTACCTGATGGCTGCGATGCTTAGTGCTACTGCGGAAAAATTTCCGATGAGAGCCTGGAACCTGAATATGAACTCGTTATTCAATGTCCTGAACCTGGCCAAGGATAAGAAGATCAGTAAGGTTTTCTGGCCTTCCAGTATTGCAGTTTTTGGCCCCAACACCCCTAAAGAAAACACCCCTCAACACACTATCATGGAACCCAGCACCGTATATGGTGTCAGCAAGCAATCCGGGGAGCGCTGGTGTGATTATTATCATAAGAAATTCGGCGTCGATGTAAGAAGCGTCAGGTATCCCGGGCTCATTAGCTGGAAAACGGCTCCCGGTGGGGGTACAACGGATTTTGCCGTAGACATTTATATGCAGGCCATAAAGGATGGTGCTTATACTTGCTTCGTATCAGAAGACACCCGTCTTCCGATGATGTATATGGACGACGCTATCCGTGCAACCCTGGCTATCATGGATTCCGAACCGGAAAAAATCAAAGTGAGATCGTCCTATAACCTGGCAGCCATGAGTTTCAGCCCTGCAGATATGGCGGTTAGTATCCAAAAGCATATCCCCGACTTTACTATTGACTACGAACCGGATTTCAGGCAAGCCATAGCGGACTCCTGGCCGAGCAGTATTGATGATAGTAATGCACAGCAAGACTGGGGCTGGTCTCCGGAATTTGACCTGGAGAAGACCACCCTGGAAATGCTTTCCAACCTGAAATAGACTTACTGGGCGAAGATATCAGCAAATTTTTTGAAGCACTTAAATTCTACTTTGTACCCGTTAGGATCGGCGATAAAGAAAGATCGGTGTTCACCTTTTTTATTTGAAAGGAAATTTGTTTCTGAGCTGATCTCTTCTGCGCTTAATTCCAGTTTCCTGTAAAGGGAGTTCCAGGTAGAGGAATCCACCACTACCCCGAAATGGAACGCAGGCAGTACCGAATCTTCGAATTTATAAGACTTATATGAGAAATTAAAGTCTCCGCTCTTGGTAAAGGTAATCTGGTTCCCAAAGAGGTCTATATCTAACCATGTAGTGGTATTGCGACCCTGCCGGGCTCCAAGGGTTTGGACATAGAAGTCCCTTGTCTTACTAATACTATGACAGGGGAGGGAAAGATGGAAAGGAAAGTTTTTCATCACTGCTTAATTTAAATTATCCTTCCCGGGAAGAGCAGAACCGGAATCTCTCAGAGAGTTCCGGTGCGCTGCTTTATTCTCCTGGAAAATATTTATGTGTCGTCCGAATCCTCGTCCTGGACTTCGAAGTCCGGGATTGCTTCCGGATCATCTTCATCGTAATCCTCGTAATCCTCCTCGTCATAATTGGCCATGGTGATCTCCAGCTTCTGACTGATTTTCACCAGGTACTTGGTGTCTTCGGTCAGGACTTCTACAGCCTGTATGCGTTCACCCTGGGCATTCTTAAAAGTTATGATATTGCGGTCGTCATATCCGTCCGGATATCGCTCTACCAGTAGTTTTAATACCTCGGGGGTAAGTTTCTTAAAATCTACAATTACTCTTTTTAAATTGTCCATAGTTACATATCTAAAAGATAAGCAAAAATTAAAGGCGCTACAATAGTTGCATCGCTCTCGATTATAAATTTCGGGGTGTCAAGATCCAGTTTCCCCCAAGTGATCTTTTCGTTAGGCACGGCACCCGAATAGGAGCCATAACTGGTAGTACTGTCACTGATCTGGCAGAAATAGCTCCAGAATGGAGTGTCTGTACGTTCCATATCCTGGTATAGCATAGGCACCACGCAGATTGGGAAATCACCTGCAATTCCACCGCCAATCTGGAAGAATCCAATTCCATTTTCAGAATTATCCGTGTACCAGTCGGCCAGGAAAGTCATGTACTCAATCCCCGACTTAACGGTACTTGCTTTGAGTTCACCTTTTAAAACGTAAGAAGCAAAAATATTCCCCATGGTACTGTCTTCCCATCCCGGGCAAATAATAGGCAGGTTCTTTTTGGCTGCAGCATACATCCAGGAATCCTTAACGTCTATTTCGTAATGTTCTTCCAGTACACCGGACATCAGTAGTTTATACATATACTCATGTGGAAAATAACGCTCCCCGGCTGCTTCAGCATCCTTCCAGATCTTAACGATATGTTCCTGTATTCTTCGGAAGGCTTCTTCTTCTGGAATACAGGTATCGGTAACCCGGTTAAGTCCTTTTTCCAGCAATTCCCACTCGTCCTGTGGTGTCAGGTCCCGGTAATTGGGCACTCGCTTATAATGAGAGTGAGCCACCAGGTTCATAATGTCTTCCTCCAGGTTGGCCCCTGTACAGGATATGATTTGCACTTTATCTTTCCGGATGATCTCTCCAAAGATCTTCCCGATCTCTGCAGTACTCATAGCTCCTGCCAGGGACACGAGCATTTTTGCCCCCTTATCCAGCTGCTCTTCGTACGCTTTGGCCGCATCTACTACGGAAGCTGCATTGAAATGCAGGTAGTAGCGCTCCATAAATCGAGTGATCTCGCCTTTATTCTTCGTCATTATCGGTGAACTTTTTTATCGTATTCCCGGAACCGCTCCCGGCAATATACGTGTTGTCATAATCATCCTCAACAGCCTCTTCTTCAAATTTATAGCTCAACATTTTATAATAGAGCTTGGCCGCGAGGAAGTCGGAGGACTTCTCCTGTGGGTTAGGACATAATTCTACAATGTCAAAACCGACTACATTCTTTTCTTCAAAAACCCTTTTCAGGAAATCCAAGGTCTCATAGTACAGAAGCCCCCCCGGCTCTGGCGTACCGGTTGATGGCATAATAGACGGGTCCAGTGCATCGAGGTCAAAGGTGATGAAAACCTGGTCTGTCATCAGTTCGATAACTTTATCCATCCAGTATTCATCATTTACCATCTCGTGGGCAAAAAAGGTTTTTTCCTTATCCATGATGGTAGTCTCTATGCTGTCCATACTCCGGATCCCTACTTGTACCAGGTTAGTCGTCTGGCTAGCCTCGTACACCGCGCAGGCGTGGTTGTAAGGTGTTCCCTCGTAGGATTCCCGTAAATCGGCATGTGCGTCTATATGCAGTACTGTAAGATCGTCAAAACATTCATTGAATGCCCTTATACTTCCTATAGAGACTGAGTGCTCACCACCGAAAAGGGTGACGAATTTATTGCGTTTAATATAGTCTTTGGTGGTTGAATAAACCGCCTTAACCATAGCTTCCGGGCTGGCATCTTCATCGATAGCAGGAGCTAAATAGATACCTTGTTTGTAAACCTCGGTACCGGTTTCTATATCGTAGAGCTCCATGTTTTCTGAAGCATCCAGGAAAGCGTCCGGCCCCTTGTCTGCTCCTTTACCCCAGGTACTGGTCCCATCATAGGGTATAGGTATTAATACTACTTTGGCTTTCTCCAGTTGAGCGAATTCTTCCGGGATCCCGGCGTAATTCCGAGTTGTTTTCATAACCTAAAATTTGAAGCAGTTCTTCTGCCTTCTGTTGTTCACTAAATACACTTGTTACTAAATTCCCGTCCTTGTCCCGGTCTATTAGGATATGCTTGGGATGAGGGATCAGGCAATGCTGCAATCCACCAAAACCACCAATAGATTCCTGGTAGGCCCCGGTATTAAAAAACCCGATATACAGCGGTTTGTCTCGCCTGTACTTGGGTAGGTAAATAGCATTCATGTCCTGCAGGCTGTTGTAATAATCGTCACTGTCGCAGGTAAGTCCACCGAGTAGAACACGTTCGTACTCATCGTGCCAACGGTTGATCGGCAAGAGGATAAAACGTTTATTGATAGCCCAGGAATCCGGAAGGGTAGTGATGAAAGACGAGTCGATCATATTCCACTTCTCCCGGTCATTCTGTTGTTTCTGGTAGAGTACCTGGTAGATAGCGCCGCCGCTTTCTCCCACGGTATAACTACCGAATTCTGTAAATATATTAGGCACTTCTACGTCTGCCTCTTTACACGTGATATTGATCTGGTTAACGATCTCATCAATCATATAGGCGTAATCGTACTCAAAAGAAAGTGAATTCTTGGTAGGAAACCCACCACCGATATTCAGGCTGTCCAGCGAAGGGCATATCTTTTTAAGTCGCACATAGACCCGGAGGCATTTGTGCAACTCGTTCCAGTAATAGGCGGTATCCTTAATCCCGGTATTGATGAAGAAATGAAGCATTTTCAGGCTAGCCTGGGAATGTTCTTTGATCTGTCTCTCGTAGAAGGGAACGATGTCCTTATACCCTATTCCCAACCTGGAGGTATAGAACTCAAATTTCGGTTCTTCTTCAGAGGCGATTCGTATCCCTACCTTGTAGTCTCCTTCAATCACGTCGGAAAGCAGATCGATCTCCTCGTAATTATCAATGATCGGGATACAGTTGCGATGACCGCCGTTGATCAGCTTGCCGATATTTTCAACATACTGGGACCTTTTAAAGCCGTTACAAATAACATAGGTATCATCCTTGATCCTGCCTTCAGCTTTTAAATTCTGCACAATATTGAGATCAAAGGCGGAAGAGGTCTCTATATGGATATCATTTTTCAGTGCCTCGTTCAGCACATACTGGAAGTGAGAACTTTTGGTACAGTAAGCGTAGTAGTACTTACCCTTGTAATCGTGCTTTTCCATGGCTTTGGCAAACCAGCCCTTGGCATTCTGTATATTCGTGGATATTTTGGGCAGGTAGGTGAACTTAAGCGGACTCTGATATTTCTCAATCAGTTTCTTTAATGGGATATCGTGGAATAACAGGTTATCCTCTTCCAGGCGGAACTCCTCCTGTGGAAAATAATAGGTCTGATCTATCAGATCGCTGTACTTGACGTTCATAGTATTTTTTATTTCCTTTCACCTCCATCTTCATTTCCCACCGGAAACCCGGGAAGCATTAATTATAATATTAAATGATCGGTCAAAGACCAAACTTTCTATGTGCTCATTAATTTTAATGTTGCCCTAATCCATTAAAGTTTAGCACTACTTAATTCACTGTAGTACACACATTTCCCTAAATTAGGAAAAAACCGAGGGAATCCCGATTTCGGGGCGTAAATGAAATCAAAAAAAATGGAAAAAAGCTTAAATTGAAGAAAATTTAACCGCCGCTTAAAAAAGGGATAATCTCGTAGTCATTTTAATCAGCTCACAACCATAGATCATGAAACAGAACAAATCCAAAAATACCGGTAAAAACAAAATTTACCATGGCATTGCCAGAAGTATAGCCCTTCTTTTCTTATCAGTACTATCCGTTCCTGCCCTGGCACAGCTAACGCCCGGGGTATATTTCTCAAAACAGGGTCATTCCGGGGACAGCATAATTCATGAACTGAAAATAGCAGATGGTTATATGGTTCATAGTGTTTATGAACTGGAACCGGCCAAATTCATTAAAACCCTTGGCGGCCCTTATACCGTTGAAAATGACGTTATCGAATGGGAGCTGGACTTTAATTCTAACCATCCTAATGATGGAATCGAAAACCGAGCTATTCCTTTCCGTTTGCGAAATGGAAAACTGAATTTTGAAGGAGAACTGCCATTGTCTTTCCATCGGGTGAAAGCAAAAGAACAAGCCCTTGATGGTGCCTGGCTTTTCGCCACCAGGGGTCCGGATACAGGACAGGAACGAAGGGGGGAATCCAACCCCAGGAAGACGCTTAAAATTTTGAAAGATGGTTATTTCCAGTGGATCGCTTTTAATAGCCGGACTTTTGAATTCTTTGGAACCGGCGGGGGGACCTACCGGGCAAAAGACGGGAAGTACATGGAGATGATCCGCTATTTTTCAAGAGATCCTGAACGCGTTGGTGCACGGCTCGATTTCACTTTTGAAATTAAAGGTACGGACTGGCACCACACCGGAAAAAATAGCCGGGGAGAACCGCTTTACGAAATTTGGGCAAAAAGGAAGTGAGGTTTAAACCCTGCGATTAATATCAGATTTTCCACCCGTTTTCTCCAGGAGACGGATGTTCAGTATTTCTACATTCTTATCTATAGGTTTAAGCATATCGTACATGTTAAGGGCAACGACACTTGCGCCATGCATGGCCTCCACCTCAACGCCGGTCTTATAATGCGTTTTTACGGTGATAAGCACCTTGATCTCCAGCCCCGTGATCTCGTAGTCAATCCGGGTATGTTCTATCGGCAGAGGGTGACAGTCCGGCAATAATAAAGCTGTATTCTTTACCCCGAGGAAGCCAGCAGCACGACTCATAGCGAAGACATCACCCTTGGGCACTTTACCGTTCTCTATTGCCGCTATAGTGTCCTGGGCACCTACTTTTACTACGGCTTGCGCAAGAGCAGTTCTCAGGGTTACGGCTTTATCTGTTATATCTACCATGACCTATATTATCTGTTAACTTTCCATTGATAGGAATCATCTTCAAAACACTCCTTTCCAAATACAGGGGCCTTAGCCTTAATTTCTTCGACAAGCTGGTGCAAGGCTTTAAAAACCTCCTTTCGATGCGGAGCTGAAACAAAAACAAACAGGCAGATCTCCCCGGTTTTCACTTTACCGATACTGTGATAAATATGCAGGCAGCTCAGTTCAAAATCTCGGAAAGCCTCTTCTTTAATCTCGTGAAAAACCTGGTTGGCCATCTCTTCGTAGGCACTGTAATCTATGGCGGTAACGGTCTTACCGTCAATCTCATCAGCTCTAACCTGCCCCAGGAAGATGTCATGCGCCCCTATCCCGGTCTTGCTCTGGTGTTTGGCAATAGATCCGGCGATAAATTCCGGGCTTATCGCTCCTTTTACAAAGACATTTTTTACGGTGGTCTTTTTCATTTCAGGATTGTTTCTTACGAAGGTAAAGAAGATTTTAGGTTTGCCCTATGGCTAGTTCCAGAAAACCGATGGTACCCATGGCAATCAGGTTAATAAAACTTTTGATATTCCCAGGCAAGGAAGAGGGACTGCACTATATTAAAGATGTAAATGAAACTTATGAAAAAGCCAAAACTGATTGTTTTTGATGTTAATGAGACCCTCCTTGACCTTTCTGTGATGGAGTCTGAAATAAATACCGCGGCCGGGGACCAAAGCGCTTTTGATCAATGGTTTTCCCTATTGCTCCAATTTGCTATGGCCGAAAGCCTGAGCGACAATTACATAGATTTTGGTGTGGTTGGAAAGCACACCCTGGAAATGACCTTTACACGACTTGGGAAACAAATATCAGAAGCTGAAGTAAATAATCTTCTCAGCATGATCACCTCCTTAGCCCCACATCAGGAAGTCCCTTCAGCACTTGCGAAATTAAAAGAAGCAGGCTATAGAATGGTAACCCTTACCAATGGTGGACATCAAACCCATACACAGCAGATGCAGTATTCCGGCTTGGAACAATACTTTGACAGGTTATACAGTGTAGAGGCCGTCCGGAAATTTAAACCGCATCCGGAGACTTACAATTATGTCCTGGAAAAGGAAAATTGCAGAGCCTCTGAAACAATGCTGATCGCAGCACATGCATGGGATATACTGGGAGCCCAGCGTGCAGGATATAAAACAGGATTTATCAAGCGCCAGTGAAAAGTATGGTACCCGGGTGGAGTACAACCGGATATGAGGGGGGAATCACTGCAAGTACTGGCTTACCAGTTAACGACATAAAAAAAGCACAGCTAATGGCTGTGCTTTGAGCGGGAGACCGGGTTCGAACCGGCGACATTCAGCTTGGAAGGCTGACGCTCTACCAACTGAGCTACTCCCGCTAATAATTAATCTATATTTTTTTCAATTTGGGTGATCGTCAAAATTGACCCCAAGAGCGTCTGACGCTCCCCGCCCGAACGTGCCGTTCGGTACGGGCGGGTACCAACTGAGCTACTCCCGCCTTTGGTTTGTTAACCGGGGTAAAATTATCGAATCTTTTGAATGTGACAAGGGTTTTTTAAAGCATTTTTTTCACGGGAATATCGCCGGGATGTCTTTAAACCGACTAAGCCGTTAAGAATAAAGATTTTATTGATATTCTTAACCCTATATGAATAGATAGCTGCGCTGTTCTTGACTGGACCTTATGTTGAAAATACAAAACACCGGCTATGCCATAGCCGGGTTTTATTACAGCCAGCCGGATCTAATCAGTAAATTGAAAATACAAAAATGAAGAGGCAAGAGATAGCTCCGCTGTTCTTGAGAAAGGCTCAGTCTGAAAATACAAAACACCGGCTATCCCATAGCCGGGTTTTATTACAGCCAGCCGGATCTAATCAGTAAATTGGAAATACAAAATTGAAGAGGCAAGAGATAGCTGCGCTGTTCTTGACTGAGCCTCATGTTGAAAATACAAAACACCGGCTACGCTGTAGCCGGGTTTTATTACAGCCAGCCGGATCTAATCAGTACACTGATTCTCCCGGCTTTGCTGTAATAAAAAAGCCCTTGCTGTTCGCAAGGGCGTTTTGTGCTTATTTGTAGCCTCGGCAAGAATCGAACTTGCATCTAAAGTTTAGGAAACTTCTATTCTATCCATTGAACTACGAGGCCGCTAAAATGGGAGCACAAAAATAAGATTTTTTTCCAAGTGCAAAGAACAGTCCGTAATAATTTCTCTGCCGTCTTCTTATTCCGCTTCCACTTCCACGATCAATTCTACTTCCACAGCAATATTCCCGGGCAGGGAACCCATGCCCACAGCTGCCCTGGCATGTTTTCCTTTTTCCCCGAATACCGCTACCATAAGGTCAGAGAAGCCATTGATCACCGAGGAGTGTTCGGTAAAATCAGGATGGGCATTCACCATTCCCAGAACTTTCACGATGCGCTTCACCTTACTTAAATCCCCAAGTTCTGCTTTTAATACCGACAATTGGGCCACACCCACCCTTTTGGCTGCTTCATAACCCTGCTCAACAGTGAGTTCCGCTCCCAGCTTCCCCCTGATCGTATTTCCCTGTTCATCCCTGGGGCCCTTCCCAGCTAAGAACAAAAGGTTTCCCGTACGGACCACGTGCACAAAATTAGCGGCCGGGGTTCCCGGATCTGTTAAGGTAATTCCCATTTCAGCGATCTTGCTTTCGGGGTCTGTTCCCGGCTGACCAAAAAGAGGGGAAATAAAGCAGAGGAAGCACAAAGTACACAAGAGTATAAGATATCTCATAATTCTAAAAATTTTTATCAGGCCCAGCCAAGGTAAAACAGTTCTGCATACCAATCAAGACTACCCGCTAATTCGTCCAATATAAGGACCTTAGGAAGGAATGATTAAATAATTGCCAAATTATTTTTCGACTTGTCAGACCAATCATTTTATGCACTATATTCGCCCGCTTTTTTAAAATTCCGAGCACGAAAAATTCATTGACAAGTCAAGACTCCCCCATCGGGAATTTTTTATCCATAATACTATTGATCTTATGAAAAAATTACACAAAGGCTTTACCATGCCAAGCGCAGCCTATTCTGTGCCCCGTAAAGCCATTAAGCGTTACAAACCCATTGACCGTCCACCACAGATCGGGGATGTCCTCTATGGGGTTGTAGATACTATAGGCCAACACAAATCACTGGAAAATAAAGAAGGACGCATCCACACCATACACCATGGCACCCATGCAATCTTTGTATTCGGTAACCGTTATGCCCCGGACTACTACGAGGGGGTAATTCCTGTTGAAAGTGATTTTACCGAAGTAGATCTTCTTGCCCGTTCTGGCGTGGTAGGACAAGTGCTATCCAAAAGCGGCATGGTGATCTCCCCGACCCGAATTAAACCCTTGGGATATGCCTGTGACGGTGAAGGTAAGGTGATCAACACCAAGGATTACAGCCTTATCAACCCTAAAGCCACCGAAAAAAAATCTCCCAGGGCCAAACTTATATTAAACATCGGTACTGCAATGAATGCCGGGAAAAGCGCGGCCGCTACGGCTTGTGTCTATGCGCTTTCTGTACATGACAAGGAGGTAAGAGCTTCTAAAGTAACCGGAACTGCAAGTCTTAAGGATATCCTTAGCATGAACGATGCAGGTGCAGCACATTATTCAGATTTTACATTCCTGGGTTATCCTTCAACTTACCTTATCGAGGAAGATGAGATCCTGGATATCTTTAATAAACTGGATCTTAAGTACGCCAATAACAAAGACAACTACTGGGTAGTGGAATTTGCGGATGGTATTAATCAACGTGAAACGGCCATGCTGTTACAATCTCCGGCTGTCAGGGAACGTATTCATAAACTGATCTTTTGCGCAGCCGATTCATTCGGTGCTATCGGAGGACTTCACGTCTTAAAAAATAAGTTCGACCTGGTACCGGACGCTATTTCCGGGGTGTGTTCCAGCTCTCCTTTGCACATCAGGGAATTGAGCGAATACACGGACATCCCGGTTTTTAACAGCCTGAATGTAGACCCTAAAGAATTGTTCGATATCTTATCTACCCCCAGGAAGAGAAATAAAAAACGACTGGCAGCAGTATGAAAAATTACGGAATAGCAATTCACGGAGGAGCCGGTACCATTTCCAAGACCAATATGAGTAAATGGAAGGCCGAGGCTTATCGGCAGGTACTCAAAAGAGCTTATACCGTGGGGTACCTTACCCTGCACAAAGGAGGGTCTTCCCTGGATGCTGTGACCGAATCTGTTATTGTCATGGAAAACAGCCCCCTGTTCAACGCCGGCAGGGGCGCCGTTTTCACCCATGATGGAGAACATGAAATGGATGCTGCCATCATGGATGGCAAGAAACTTAAAGCCGGGGGAGTAGCCGGGGTCAGCGGGATAAAAAATCCCATCCTCTTATCCAGGGCAGTAATGCAGCACTCCAAGCATGTTATCATCAGTGGACCACAAGCCCAGGAATTTGCCAGGGAACAAGGCTTAGAGTTTGCCCCAAAGGATTACTTCTATGACGAATACCGCTATAAACAGTGGCAAAGGGTTGCGTCAAAAGACCAGGTGACCCTGGACCACGACGAAGAACTGAATAAGAAATTTGGAACAGTCGGAGCGGTGGCCCTGGATAAAAAGGGAAATCTAGCCGCTGCGACCTCGACAGGTGGGATGGTCAATAAAAAATACGGTCGTATTGGTGACAGTGCCTTAGTGGGAATAGGAACCTATGCGAACAACAACAGTTGCGCTATTTCCTGTACCGGTCATGGCGAATATTTTATCCGTGCCGTTGTAAGTCACGAAGTTTCTGCACGAATGCTATACAAGCACGAATCCCTTAAGGAAGCCTCAGAGCACGTGATCATGCATGTGCTGCCCAAGATGGGTGGTAAAGGCGGACTTGTGGGTATTGATCAACAAGGAAATATTGTCATGCCTTACAATACCAAAGGCATGTACAGGGGATTCAGGAATTCCCGGAACGAGGAGTACGTCAATATCTTTAAATAAATACCGAGATATTACCTATATGGGTATACTACCGGAAAGCGCTGCTAAGTACTGGTCTACATAGAGCGGCATTTGCTTGGATTTGTATTGCGCTATATACCTGGGATGGTCAAATACGACCAATTCCCGGAACAGCTGTTCCTCTTTATTAATTTCGTGAAGGAACTTTGCATTCTTCTTACCGAGTACATAACATTTTTCCCGGGACACACCTAGAAGAATCATGGCCTTCAGATGCTCAATGATCGGGGTTCTCAGTGCACTGTATAGATCGGCAAAATCGTAATAATTACAATTTACCCAGTTACCTTTTTTATTCTCGATCACAAACCCCAGTGGGTACATGGAGTTGATGAAAAACTTCTTATAGAACTCTGCCGGGCCTCCAAATGCGCGAATCACTTCGTACACGAATACGGAGGAAGGCTCGTGCGAGTTAAATGAGTCTATGTGAATCCCGCAATCCGAAGCCAGTCTCTTAGTGTCGGTAAATGGAATCCCTGTAGCACCGGCACCCAGCCTTCCCGGGTTGATCCCCAGTATGAGCTCCCTACCTTCCCTGTCATTATAGAATTTATGATAGAACTTTTCTGCGATCGCACCTATCTCCGGGTTTTCCTTGAAAGGATTCATCACCCTGATATCCCGTGGTAGGGATAGGTCGGGGTCAAGTGAATTATTATAACCGTTTACAGCGTCGGCAAATGTCTGCATGCTCAATAAATCTTTTCCCAAAAATACAGCTTTGGTATTAATCGTCCTTGTGGATATCCGCGATCAGGTTGGCCACCAGGGCTGTCCACCCGGTTTGATGAGAAGATCCGACTCCACGACCATTGTCCCCATGGAAATATTCATAGAAAAGGATATAGTCCTTAAAATGCTCTTTGCTGTATTGTTCCGGGTACAAGCCATTTACTGCTCTTTCTCCCTGCTCATCAGCCTTGAATATCCGCACCAACCTGTTACTGATCTTTTGAGCGATCTGCTCCAGGTTTAATTCTTTTCCTGATCCCGTGGGGTACTGAAATTTTAAATTCTCCCCGCCATATGAATGGTATTCCCTGAGTGCATTGATAAAGAGATAATTCATCGGGAACCAGACGGGTCCCCTCCAGTTAGAGTTGCCCCCGAAAAGTGGCACCGAGGATTCTGCCGGCTCATAGTTGATACTGTAATTGTTCCCGTCAATATTAATGGAATAGGGTTGTTCGTGTTTTTTTGAAAGGGATCGAATTCCGAAAGGACTTAAAAACTCGGATTCATCGAGCATAACTTTTACCAGTATAGGCATTCGGTCTTTAGGCACCAGTGACAACAAGAGATCATCGCCGTCTACATATTCCTGTATAACCGGGAATTTCATGGTTTCCATCCTGTAGCGCTTAAACCATCCTACGCTGGCCTTGAACTTTGGTAGTTTATCCAGGGTATGTTTCTTAATACAGAGTACCGCCGCCAGGGATAACATACCAGCAATGGAACGGACCTTGATCGGTACAAACCGCCCATCCGGCAATATGAGTTTATCGTAAAAGAAGCCTTGTTCCTCATCCCAGGTCCCCACGTTTTCCTGGCTCCGTTTATTAAGGGCTTCTGCAATGAAGACGAAGTGTCCAAAATATTTAGTGGCCATATCTTCATAAGCATCATCTTCCATGGCGATCTCCAGGCTCATCTCTAACATGTTCAGGCAATAGAGTGCCATCCAGGATGTGCCGTCTACCTGCTCCAGGATTCCACCCCCGGGAATTCCCGTACTGCGATCAAAGACCCCTATATTATCCAAACCGAGGAATCCACCCTCGAAGACATTCTTCTGGCTGCTGTCCAGGCGGTTTACCCACCAGGTAAAATTCAATGCCAGTTTATTGAACATTCTTTTCAGGAATTTTATGTCGCCCTTGCCCGTCTTTCGTTTCTCTATTTCGTAGATCTCGATAGCCGCCCAAGCCTGCACCGGGGGGTTCACATCGCTAAAGGACCATTCGTAGGCCGGAATCTGCCCATTGGGTTTCATATACCACTCCTTGGTAAACAGCAACAATTGTTTTTTGGCAAATTCCGGATCTATCATCGCCATGGTGACACAATGAAAAGCCGAGTCCCAGGCCGCATACCAGGGATACTCCCAGGCATCCGGCATCAGCATGATATCATGGCTCCTCAGGGTTTTCCAGCTATGGTTTCTGCCAGTCCATCGCTCAGGAGGTGGAATAGAATTCTTCTTATCCCCCTCTAACCAGCGTTCTACTTCGTAATTATAATACTGTTTGGTCCAGAGCATCCCCGCGAATGCCTGTTTTTGGATCATGAGTTCTTCTCCATCACAATTCCCGCCAACCTTTTTGTAAAATGAATCACATTCCTTCTGTCTTTCAGCGATTATTGCTTCAAAGTCCTCACCAAAGGGATCATCAATACTGTCCTTACTTAAGCGAAGACGTACCGTGGTACTCTCGCCCGCAGCAAGTTCCCGCTGGTAGTGGGGAGCAAACTTGGTTCCTTGTTTTCTCTTGGTTGCCAGGGAATAATTACTATTGATCACAGCATCGTGAAAAAGGTCTTTTTTATAAGGGTGATCGTTCTTATCACCGTAAACTCTTTTCCGGTTGGTTTCGTTTTCGGTAAACAGCAGATGATCAGGTGTCTCAAAATATAGGTGGTAATCCCCGACATATTCATGGGAGATATCCACAGAATTGACAGAATCTTTATCCATGCTGATCAGGGGCTTCTCTTTCATTTCCCTGAAACTCCAGAAGTTCCTGATCCATAAAGTGGGAAGAAGGTGAATAGGCGCGGCCTCTTTTGCGCGGTTGAGGAC
>JABDLH010000232.1 GCA_013003145.1 Flavobacteriaceae bacterium
GGCGTGAACTAACAAAAGTACTTTCCCAGCAGGATATGCACGAGTATAACATGCACAAGCTGGATCTCTATTACGTGACCATGACCAACTACGATGAGTCCTTCCAGGGTGTCAAAGTGGTCTATGATAAAGACAATATTGAGAAAACCCTGGGCGAAGTTATTTCCGGTGCGGGCAACCAACAGATCCGTATCGCGGAAACAGAAAAATACCCCCACGTGACCTTCTTTTTAAACGGGGGGCGCGAAGAACCTTTCCCGGGAGAAAAACGACTCCTCTGCCCTTCCCCAAAAGTGGCCACTTATGATCTCAAACCGGAAATGAGTGCATACGAGATCAGGGATGCTATTATCCCTGAACTGGAGAAAGGGGAAGCATCTTTTGTATGCCTCAATTTTGCCAATCCCGATATGGTTGGGCATACCGGGGATATGAAAGCAGCCATTGAGGCCTGTGAAGTGGTTGATGAATGTGCAAGGGATGTGATCCTGGCCGGACTTCAAAACGGGTATTCCTCCCTGGTGATCGCCGATCACGGTAATTGCGATACCATGATTAACCCGGATGGCAGCCCCAATACAGCTCATACCACCAACCCGGTTCCCCTGATCCTGGTAGACCCGGACCGACAGTTTATAGAGAACGGCGTCCTGGGGGACATCGCTCCGACTATCCTGAAAATGATAGGAATCCCTAAGCCCGAACTGATGGATCGCGATCCTCTGGTTTAACAGAACTGTGACCTTCTCTTAAGACTGCTTTAAACCGCCTATTTCACAGATTATATTACCTTTGCATCTTATGGTAAAAATTAAGACAGCCGAAGAAATAGAACTGATCCGCGAGAGCGCATTGGTCGTATCCAAAACCCTGGGGATGATCGCTTCCGAGATCAAACCGGGAGTATCCCCCTTGTACCTCGACGGGCTTGCGGAAACCTTTATCAGGGACCATGGCGCAGAGCCCGGGTTCCTTGGAATGTATGATTTTCCCAACACCCTGAATATGAGTCCCAATGCACAGGTTGTGCACGGCATCCCGAACGATACCCCCCTGGAAGATGGCGATATCATTTCCGTGGATTGTGGTGCTTTAAAAAACGGCTACTACGGGGACCACGCCTATACTTTCGAGGTAGGTGATGTTGCACCCGATACTAAAAAGCTGTTAGAGGTCACCAAAGAATCCCTTTACGTGGGGATCAGGGAATTTAAAATCGGGAACCGCGTCGGAGATGTCGGGTTCGCGATTCAGCAATTCTGTGAGAGCCATGGCTATGGTGTTGTACGGGAATTGGTAGGTCATGGTTTGGGAACCGAACTTCATGAAAGCCCGGAAATGCCTAACTACGGCAAAAGAGGACGAGGGAAAAAATTCGCTGACGGAATGGTAGTGGCAATTGAACCCATGATCAACATGGGAACAAGGCGTATCCGCCAACTAAAAGACGGATGGACCATCCTTACTGCAGACGGTAAGCCGAGCGCCCATTTTGAGCATAACATCGCCCTGGTAGACGGGAAACCACAATTGCTATCCACCTTTAAATATATTTACGATGCTCTTGGCATTGAAAGTGACGAGGAGAAAGAGTTCAGGCAGGATAAGCAAACGGTTTAAACCAAAGGCGTCCCGTGAAGAAAATCTTTCGTTTTTTCCTGAATGCCGTCCCGAGACCCTGGCTCATTAAACTGAGCTATATCGTACGACCTTTATTGGCCGTTTGGCTCAGGGGCTCGCGTTATATGGACCCCATAGACGGGAAACGATTTCGTTCATTTTTACCCTATGGCTACGAGCGGCCCAGGGAAAATGTACTCTCCCCTTCTACTCTCTCCCTGGAGAGGCACCGGCTGCTATGGCTGTTCCTGAAACAGCAAACCAATTTTTTCAAGGCCCCGCTCAATGTACTACACTTTGCCCCGGAACAGGCATTTTATAAAAGATTCCGCCAACTGGATAACCTGCAATACACTACTACGGACCTCAATTCTCCACTTGCCGATGTAAAAGCTGACATCTGTGAGCTGCCGTTTGAGTCAGAGTCTTTTGATGTCATTCTCTGTAACCATGTGCTGGAGCATATCCCTGATGATAAGAAAGCATTAGCAGAATTGTACCGGGTAATGAAAAAAGGCGGTTGGGGAGTGTTCCAGGTGCCCCAAAACCTCAAACTGGAAAGTACCTTTGAAGATCCAACGATCACCGATAAGGCCGAACGCGCCAGGATCTTCGGGCAATATGATCACGTGCGTATTTATGGGAAGGATTACTTTGACTTTCTAAGACAGGCGGGGTTCAGGGTCAGCGAGATAGATCTCGGGAAGAAATTAAGCCCGGAAAAAATTGATTACTACAGGCTAGCCCAGGGAGAGATCATTCCCTTTGTAGAGAAATTATAATTCCACCACCATCTTGCTGAAACCGGGTGTGAGGTATTCCCGGGTATCTCCCTTCTTATCCAGGTAGATGATATAAGCCTCCAGGCCTTGCTGCTCCTGTAACAGCTCTTTAGAGCGGTCCAGTTCCATGGCCATAAGCGCCGTAGCATAAGCATCGGCTTCGGCACAACTGTTAGCAATTACTGTCGCTGCGAGAACATTGCTATCCCTGCTATAGCCACTTAAAGGATCAATAGTATGTACATACTTCTTGCCACTTACAGAATCGACCCTGAATTTCCTATAATTGCCGGATGAAGCCAAGGCCCTGTCCGTAAGCCTGACAGCCTTTTTCAGGGCTCTCCCCCCAGTGACCTGCGGATCATCGATCCCTATTACCCATGGTTTTTCTTTAAGCCGATTCCGGCCTTTGGCAACGACCTCCCCGCCTACCTCAACCAGGTAATTGGAAATACCCTTCTTATCGAGCATCAGCGCAAGTCTGTCTATGGCATACCCCTTGGCAATCGCATTAAAATCAAAATAGATCTCTGGATAGGTTTTCCGGATGGTATTATCCGATTGCAGGGCAACTTTTCCGAAACCGACATATTGCAGAATGCTATCCACATCGGTACTATCCAATTCCATGGCCTTCCCAGGGCCAAATCCCCAGGCATTGACCAGGATTCCCACTGTGGGGTCAAAAGAGCCCCCTGTTGCTTCATACACCTCTTTAGACAACTCAAATACATCCTTGAACATATGATCTATGACCACAGTACTGTCTCCATTGTTTATCCTGGAGATATCGGAATCTTGCTGGTAGGTAGACATGGACTGGTTGATCACCACAAAAACAGAATCTATAGACTCCTGGAAATCCAGTTTTTCATCGGCCAGGTAGGTGATATTATAAGTAGTTCCCAGGGCATTACCAGAATTGATATTCCGCTCCCAATCAGATCCGATTCCACAAGCCGACAATACCAAAAACAAAATACCCGGCAGAATTCTCTTCATATCATATCTCTTTAAGGCCATTATAATCTACAATGTACGCTTCATTGAGATATACCGGAAGTTCACGATTCTCCGCGTTGGATAAGCCTACACCGGCGTAATACGTCCTGGCTTCAAATTTGTCCGCATGGCTTTTCACCTTCTTCATCAGGGTTTCATCAAATACATCAGGATCCTCGGGATAGGGCACATGCCTGACGACGATAAAATGCAATATCTTATCCTTAAGACAGACGAATTGGGGATTTTTTTTCGGCTTGCTGTTCACACCCATGAACTCAAATCCTGCTTCCTCCAGACTACGACCCACGATATTCATGGCGAGATTATGTAATTCCTGTTCAGACAGTGCTTGCATACATTATATTTAACAAAAAACCGATATGTGTTACATACCGGTTTTATCTTTTATTACCGGAATTTTCCGGGATCAGACCTCGGGTTTATCCACCGAAGTCGTCAAATCGAATATGTTCATCAGGGATACCGAAATCCTCTCCCATCTTTTGAACTGCCTTGTTCATCAGGGGTGGTCCACAGAAGTACAACTCTATAT
>JABDLH010000263.1 GCA_013003145.1 Flavobacteriaceae bacterium
CTATAGAGATGGCCTGTGTAAAACCAATAATGGCCAGGGTAATGGCAGTAGGAAATAGTTGTTGAACATATTTAAGGCGAAATGAAGGCATGTTAAAAGAAGGCAATCCTTCAGGGATGGCTCCCACAACAGACACCCCATGATCTATCCAATCAAAAGCAGAAGCACCGATGATCGCCAGGACCACTACGATGAGGATACCTGGAATCCTTGGCACAAATCTACGCAGCAGCGCTATGGCCACAATAGCTACCAGCCCGATGATTACCGTAAATATGTGGGCATCCGGGATACTCCTGAGGCTTTCGATGAAGGTATTGACAAATTCCGCTTGGGAGGCCACCTCTGTTCCCAGCAGGTGTTTTAATTGGCTGAAAATTATGATGATGGCAGCAGCAGAAGTAAAACCGCTGATTACCGGTCTTGACAAGAAATTAACCAGGAAACCCATTCGTGAGATTCCCAGTATAAACTGTATGGCACCTACCATAAAAGTAAGTAGTATGGCCAGGGCGATATAGTTCTCAATACCATTGATAGACAAAGCTCCAAGACCCGAAGCCAATAAAATGGAATCCATGGCCACCGGTCCTACTCCAAGCTGCCTGGAAGTACCTAAAATTGCATAAACGATAATTGGAAATACTGCCGCGTATAAACCATAAACCGGGGGCAGGCCCGCAATCATGGCATAGGCCATTCCTTGTGGAATCAGGACGATTCCGATGGTCAGGCCTGCAAGTAGGTCTTTGGGAAGGTCTTTCTTCTTGTAGGAACCCAACCACTCCAGGATGGGAAAAACTTTTTGCATGAGCCAAAGTTAGTATTTAATCTACAACCCCCTGTAACAGCAGTTGTAATCATTAAAGGCTTAGTACGGTCATCTGGTTACGCCCCAGACGGATCTTCCCTTCTTTTTCCAATTGTTTAAGAATTCTTGAAACAACCACCCTGGAGGTATGAAGATCATTGGCAACTTGCTGATGGGTAGTCTTCACCGTAGCGTCATGGGTTACCATAGCTTTATCCTTCAGGTATTTAAGCAAGCGTTCTTCCATATTCATGAAGGCCACAGTATCCACAGCGTCGAGCAATTCCATCATGCGAGAGTGGTAACTATCCAGGATGAAGCGCCTCCAGCTCTGGTACTCGGCCATCCATATTTCCATCTGAGACACCGGGAGCATCAGGAGGTGGGCATCCGTTTCAGCAACTGCCCTGATCTCGCTTTTCTTCTGTCCCATGCAGCAACTAAGCGTCATGGCACAGGTGTCCCCGTGTTCTATGAAGTAAAGCAACAGTTCTTCCCCATCTTTATCTTCGCGCAATATTTTAATAGCGCCGTTTAGTACCAGGGGAATATGCAGAAGGGGCTGACCGATATCCATCAGCACCTCGCCTTCTTGTACTTTTTTCTCTACAGCCACGGAGGCGATAGCCTGCATTAGTTCAGGCTCAAATATTCCTTCGTATTTATTATTAAATTCAACGGGGAGCATCTGGCGAGCTTTGAAGGATTCGTGGTAATAATCTTATATAGAATTCGCGCTTCTCCTCACCCAGTGCAACCATGCCTTCTGCCAGGTTTTCCTGGGAAACGGCATAAGGATAAAACATAATGGGCTCCAGGCATACCATATTTTCAACCTCGGTCCAGCACATGAAATGACCAAAGCCTTGGGTTTTTATGGTGATGTGTTCGGCATCCTGCAGGGTGAGCGTTTGGCAATTAGGTATTTCCAGGGCTCTGCTACCGGCATCCATGATCGCTTTTAAAGGGATTTCTTTGTCTCCTGCCAAAACAACCGGGCTATGGGTATATAATTTAAATGCAGGATGGTAGCCTAGCATAAATGGCATATCCGCTTCCCCTTCTACTGTTAGTTTGATCTCGAGTCCCTCCCGTAAAAGCCGGAACTGCTTGGTAAACCGGAATTCATAGGGCCACCGCAGCCATTCGGCGGTAGACTTGAGCGGGAATTTTGAATTGCGCACCCAGGCACCAGCATCATACGACTTAGAAAAGATCAGCTGATGTTCGTCCTGGCTTTCCAGGGTGTATGGCAGCTCCCTCAATAGCCCGTGTTGGTCCTGGGCAGCCTCTCCCCTGGGGGTGGCTACCTTAAAGCCGGCTTCATCCGTCGGACCTATAATAGGAAACATTTCAGTATCGGATTGCCGCCATCCGGGGCTTCCCTTTTGGTGAATGTATTCGTGTCCTTCAACTTCGTATCCTATCAACTCACCCCGGTCTACTCGGACCAGCTGTGAGCCTACCTTTAGTTCGATCATTACTTTTGGTTTATCAGCCTGTAAATTAATAAGGCGGTTCTTTGCGTCAGGGCTTCCATGGTCTTCAGGTTTACAGTTTCTTCCGGGGTGTGTGCCCCAGAGCCCATGGTTCCCAGCCCGTCAAGGCAGGCCACATACTCAGCGACAAAAGACACATCGGCAGCACCTCTCCTGCCGGGGTCGTAAGCTAATACTTCTCCTTGTCCCAAATCCCGACTCACCTCGTTGAGAAATTCCAGGAGTTCATAGTTTTCTTCTGTGGGCCCCATAGCCGGGTAACTATCCGTAAAAGTGATGGTTGCTGAAGTCTGCGGCAGGTTTCGCGAAACAACTTCCCGCATCTTTTCCCTTGCTGATTCTTTCTGTTCCTCGGAAATAAATCGCAATCCGCCTTTTACCATAGCCGTCTGGGCCACGACATTACTCTTTCCGAAAGCTTCGCCTTTCCCTGTAG
>JABDLH010000276.1 GCA_013003145.1 Flavobacteriaceae bacterium
GAACTGGTCAATGGGAAGTGTGTACGCATATGCGGTACTTTCCAGGATATCGATACTCAGAAAAGGGTTACTCAAGAACACGCCATAATTTCTGAACGACTGGAGATCGCCACCCAAGCTGCGCAGGTTGGTATCTGGGATTACGACATTGTCAATAACAAGCTTGTCTGGGATGATAATATGTACCGGCTGTACGGTATAAAGAAAGAAGATTTTACCGGGGTATACGAAGCATGGCAGGCAGGCGTACACCCGGAAGATAAAGAAAGAGGGGGTCAAGAGATAGAAATGGCTATCTCCGGTGAGAAACCTTTTGATACGGAATTCAGGGTGGTCTGGCCAAACGGCGAGATCCGTTATATCCGGGCATTGGCCGAAACCCAGCGCGATAAACATGGGAATGCGATTAAAATGGTGGGCACAAACTGGGACATCACCGAATTAAAGAATGCCCAGCTAGAACTTGCCCGTAGTGAAGAGTCTTTTACCGGTACCTTTGATCAATCAGCGGTCGGGATGGCCCTGGTAGGTCTTAACGGTCGATGGAAAAAGGTGAATGACAGCCTCTGTAAAAGCATAGGGTATACCCGGACTGAACTGATGAAACTTACCTTCCAGGATATCACCCACCCGGATGACCTGAACAAAGACCTGGACCTTTTACACGAAGTAATTGAGGATAAAAGGGATTCTTACCAGATAGAGAAACGATATTACCACAAGGAGGGACATTTAGTCCATGTGATACTGACAGTCACGGCGGTAAAGGACATCCACGGGAAGTTAACCCATTTTATTTCCCAGATCATGGATATCTCCTCGCGTATTGCCGCGGAAAAACGTTTAAAGACCCTGGTCAATGTGACCAAGGACCAGAATGACAGCCTCCTGAATTTTGCTCATATCGTATCGCATAACTTAAGATCTCATGCGACTAATATGTCTATGCTTACCACCTTCCTGGATGGGGAAACAGACCCTTCTGAGCAGAAGAACATCATACAGATGATGAAAAATGCATCGGAAAGCCTGAATGAAACAGTGCAACACCTCAACGAGGTGGTACAGGTGAAGACCGGTGCCCTGGAGAAAATGACCAGTGTGAGCTTACTGAGTGCAGTATTGGCGGTGGAGAAGAATGTCAATGCATTACTGAAAGCCAACAACACTTCCTGCCATATCAAGATAGCACGGTCCCATTTTGTGAACGTAGTTCCTGCATATTTGGATAGTATTATCCTAAACCTTTTTACGAACGCGATCAAATACCGCTCCCCCGATCGCACCCCAATGATTACCATTACCTCGGCTAAGCGAAACGGGCGAATTATCATCCGTTTTGGCGATAACGGGCAGGGAATAGACCTTGACCGCCACAGGAACAAGATCTTTGGGATGTACAAGACTTTCCACAGTCATAAGGACTCAAAGGGGATAGGCTTATTCATCACCAAAAACCAAATAGAGGCCATGAGCGGTACTATTTCGGTAGAGAGCAAGGTGGACGTAGGAACCACATTTATTATTACATTGAACGAAGGTTATTAAAAGAATTATTTTGAAAAAAATACGCACCAGCTGTATTATCGATGATGATCCCATCTTTATCTACGGCACCAAAAGAATTATGAAGGAAGTGAATTTCTGCGATGAAATTCTCGTTTACCAGAACGGGCAGCAGGCATTGGACGGGCTGTCTTCTATCGTGGAATCTGACGAGAATTTCCCCTCGGTGATCTTCCTCGACCTGAATATGCCGATCATGACCGGCTGGGAATTCCTGGACAACCTAACTTCCATTAATCACCCCAGGAAGGATAACCTGATCATCTACATCATCAGTTCTTCCATTGACCCGAGAGACCTGGAACGGGTCAAAGATTACGAGGTGGTCCATAATTATATCCTGAAACCTGTGACGCCAAAAGATTTGTCGACCGTCATGGAGGTACTTCACGACTATTAGTCTTATCGCTCTCCCGGGTTAAAATCCTGCGGAGCCTGCTGGGGCTGCTGCACAGTACCGGCAGCCCCGGTGTCATTATATACTTCCCATTCCCCCGGGTCGTAGATACTATTCCCCCTAACAATCGAAAGAATTCGTACCGCACGGCCATCCTCAAACTCGTGATCGGTCCCTGAACCATCATCTCCCACCCTGCCAAACACATCTACCACCTCGCCATCGGGGTTGACCAGTTCAATATTATCATCCCCGTTAGAATCTGCAGCGCTGTTAGAGGCCACCTCGAGATCTGCGGCAAGCCCGTATATCGCCTGGAATTCTGCCGCATCCGGTGAGAGCAACAGGAATCCCGTTGCAGCGATACTCAATCCGGATAGATCTGTTATCGCACCTGCTTCTGTATTGGCATTAGTATACCTGCGGATGGTCCACCCATCCAGGGATATTGGCTGATCCCCTGCATTATACAACTCCAGGAATCTTGCGTCGGGGTTATTATCCGGATCTGCCAGCTCCGTGATCAATACAGACCCTTCTTGCGAAGGCTCTTCACTATCTCCGGGTGGATCGTCTCCGGATTCTATATCGCCGGGAGCACCCTCCCCTGATTCTGTATCGTCCGGAACGCTCCCGTCAAGACAACGCTCATCTCCAAATAGCATATCATCCAGGCTGCGAATCCGGAGTATGGATCTGCTGTTCTCCGGCACATAGACCGCGGTCAACATTCCCCTCCCCCCGGGCATTGCCTCGGTTGCAAAATCGGAATAGGCACTGTTCTGTAATAGCATGCGGTTATCATCACAGTCCTGTAAATTCCTTTCGGTCTCTTTATCTTTTTCTGCAAATGGCAGTCCCGCTTCTTCCTCGACCAATTGTAGCCCGGCAATAGAAACCAGGGTATTGGCAGGCCTGCTGCCCAGGTTGATAGCATCGGTAGCTACCGGAACGATATCGACCAGCTCATCACAGGATGCTATAATATGCCCGGGCACCAAAGCTGCCGGTAGCCTGCCAACAGACAGGTTCCCGAAGGCCGGGAAAGCGCCCCCTAGGGTCAGCACCCCTTTACGTTTCCCGAGATACAACCCTTTAAGCTTCACCAGTATCTTAGTCCCGGGGGGATACCAGAGGTGAGCATCCGGCAGGTCAATTTCCAGCTGCAAGCCATATTCCGGATCGGAGGGATGGTCCTGGAAGTGAAGGCTTCCGAAGAAATTACCGTCCTTGTCCGAAGAGATCACATAGCCCTCGATGGTCCAGTCTTCTGTAACTTCCCGGGTTGTCCCTTCGTAAAGGGCGTGTACATCTGCAACACTGTGGTCAGCTTCGGGGAGCCCCTTACAATTCCCGCCTATTTCGTCTGATAAAAAATCCCTGATGCAGGACGATGTCAAAGTCAATATTACTAAGCCCGCCAGGCAATACATTCTATTTTTCATAATTTCTCGATTTAGATAATTCCTATTTTTAACTGTTTAAAAACTGATGGCCAGGTTCATGAAATAGCTCCGGCCACGGCCATACCAGTATTTAGTTCCAAACGATGGCCTGCCACTCCTGTGATCCTGTAGCCACTCGCTGAAATTCGCATTTCGACCCTGTTCATAGCCACCGGTCGCATATGTACTGTCAAACAAATTGGAAAGGCTGAGGAAAAAGCTCAG
>JABDLH010000291.1 GCA_013003145.1 Flavobacteriaceae bacterium
GTGCGGGACGATGCCAGGACATGGGCCAGGGCGCAGGAAGATGCCCCATACGCCATACAGGAAGCTGCTATCCTGATCGAGAATGGCAGTTTTAAGGATTTTGATGCCATTATCCTGGTTACTGCGCCAGAAAACACCAGGGTGGAACGATTATTGGAACGGGATGGGAGCAAGGAAGAGGAGATCCTGGAACGGATGAAGAACCAGTGGACGGATGCAGAAAAAATTCCTTTTGCTGATTTTGTCATTGAGAACACCGACTTAGAAACCACCCGTCTGAAAGTGATGGAAATTCACAGGAAACTCCTTGAAAAATAGGGGAGACCAAATTTTAACATTTTTGTTAAGGTTAGGTTAAACAGGCAATTCCCTAAATGTTAAATTTTTAATTTTACCCTAGATGAATAAGCGATTATTTGTTCTTCTTGTCATACTGATGAGTCTTTCCCTGGTTGGAATAATTTCTGTCCAACTGTATTGGATCAAAAGTTCAGTAGAGGATAAGGAAGAACAATTTACCAACACGATCTCCGAGGTGCTGATTAAGGTAACCGATAAGATCGAAAACAGGGAAATGAAGGACTATTCCGATCGTTTCCTGAATCTTAAGGACAGCATCGGGGAGCTGAAAGGATCGCAGCTCAGCAACATATTTTTCATCGATAGAGACCTGAATTCCAACGAGATACTTTTCTATTCGCATGGTATCCTTGAGGAAGATTATAATATAGCTTCCACGTTCTTTGACAGTGGTACAGGATCGGACACGACCACCATAAAAAATTATACCAGCAAACGCACCAAGGCGGTGTTCCGGGAGGAGTACGGCCTGGATGGCAAAAGTTATAAGTTGAACCCCATCCAGAAGCTCGAGAAGATAGGAGGGATGTCATCTATAGACAAAGCCATTTTTGACGATGTGTACCGAGAATATGCAGAACGGGTAGCTATCCATAAACGGGTTAGCCGCCAGGAAATAGAATTGTTGCTGGAGAATGAACTTCGCAACAGGGGAATCAATATAGATTACGAATACGGGGTCTACAGCAGGGGCCTGCCTACCAAGGTTCGCTCCAGGGGGTTCCAGTTCAGCAAGGATAATATATACAGGGCACCTTTATTCAAGAACAGCGAGGGGCAAAGTAATTTCAGCCTCATGCTCACCTTCCCTAAACAGAAAAAATTCCTGTTGCAAACAGTGATCGGGATGGCCATCCTGTCGCTTTTGTTCACATTGATCATTGTAGTGGCATATGCCGGGGCCATTTACCAGCTGATCCGCCAGAAGCAGATCTCTGAAATAAAATCGGATTTCATCAATAATATGACCCACGAATTCAAAACGCCTATCGCAACGATCAACCTCGCCGTAGAAGCGATCAAGAATCCGAAGATCATAGCAGACCACGAAAAGGTTAACAGGTATTTGCAGATGATTCGTGATGAAAATAAACGAATGCACGCACAGGTAGAAAACGTGCTCCGGATATCCAAGCTGGAAAAGAACCAGTTGGATATCAGCAAGGACCGGGTAGATGCGCACCAGATCATCGAGGACGCTATTGCCCATGTGGACCTGATTGTCGCTGATCGCGGCGGATATGTGCATACGCATCTGGATGCCGATAGATCAGAGGTGTTGGCAAACGATATGCACTTTGAGAATGTTATTGTCAACATACTGGATAATGCGGTGAAATACTCACCGGAGGCGCCTAAAATTGACGTTTACACCGAAGTGGCAAACAACTATATCATCATAAAGGTCCAGGATCAAGGGGCCGGGATGAGCAAAGCAGTATTGAAAAAAGTTTTCGAGAAGTTCTACAGGGAACATACCGGGGACATTCACAATGTAAAAGGACATGGGCTGGGATTGGCCTATGTGAAAAAAATAATTGACGATCATCAAGGAGAAGTATATGCAGAAAGTGAGAAAGGTAAAGGAAGCACTTTCTACATTAAACTGCCTTTAATTTAAAATTCTATGGAAACAGCAGAAAAAAAGATATTACTAGTTGAGGACGATCCCAATTTTGGAATCGTACTCAAAGATTACCTTTCTATGAACGAGTTTGACGTCACCCTGGCGAAGAACGGGATGGAAGGGTTTGAAAAATTCAAAAAAGATAATTTTGATGTCTGTATCCTGGATGTCATGATGCCCTATAAAGATGGGTTTACACTGGCTAAGGAAATACGGGAAAAGAATGAGAATGTCCCTATTATTTTCCTTACCGCTAAGACCATGAAGGAGGATGTATTAAAAGGCTATAAAGCAGGTGCAGATGATTACCTCAATAAGCCTTTTGATTCTGAAGTACTACTCATGAAGCTTAAAGCTATACTTCAAAGAAAGGCATCTAATACCTTAGTAGACAGTAATCAGTTTGAATTTGAAATCGGCAATTTTCATTTAAATTCTAAATTGAGATTCCTGAAATATAAAGAGGAAGAGGCCATTAAACTTTCTCCTAAGGAAAATGAATTATTAAGGCTGCTGGCTTTACACAAGAACGATCTGATGCCGAGAGAATTGGCGCTGACCAAGATCTGGAGAGACGATAATTACTTTACATCAAGGAGTATGGATGTGTACATCGCTAAGCTCAGGAAATACCTGAAACGCGATGATACCGTGGAAATCCTGAATATTCACGGGGAAGGCTTCCGCCTGGTTGAGAAGTCTGCTGACAATTAGACCTCTTTCACAAACTACTTAGAACTTGGTATCAGCTGATACCAAGTTTTTTTTTGATATTCTCTACGATTTCATGGGGTGGCGGAGTAATGCTGACCGTGATAGCATTCTCAGGAATTTCTAAGGTCTCAAATTGAGAGCGTAATAATTCTGCCGGCATAAAATGTCCCTTCCGCAACTTCAGGCGCTCGGAAATCTCCTCAAAACTTCCCTGCAGGAATATAAAATGAACAGAGCCTTCAAGCCCCCGGGACAAGATTTCCCGGTATTCTGCCTTAAGGGATGAACAAACAATTACAGCTCCTTCCGGTTGCTGTTCTCTCGCAATCTCGTTCAGCGCTTGCAACCATCCTAAGCGATCCTTATCGTTCAGTGGGTGCCCTGCAGCCATTTTTTCAACATTAGCAGGGGGGTGGAAATCATCCCCGTCAAAAAAAGGAAAAGCTATGGCGTCGGCCAGTAATTTGCCTATGGTAGATTTTCCACTCCCTGAGACGCCCATAACATAATAGATATTTCCCTTTTTATGCTTCATGCTGGTCTTTTTTAAGCCTTTCTATGATCGCAATGACCTTCTCCGGTTCTTCGTTGTATGCAATCCAGGTGATCTCCTTGTTTTTCCTGAACCAGGTGAGTTGTCTTTTGGCAAACCGACGCGTATTCTTTTTTATCTCGTCTATCGCGGTCTGCAGGTCCCATTCTCCTTCAAAATATTTAAAAAGCTCCCGGTATCCTACAGTTTGTAGAGCATTAAGATGTTTATGAGAATGTAATTTCCGGGCTTCTTCAAGAAGACCATTATTGATCATTAGGTCTACCCGGGCTTCAATTCGTTCGTATACCAGTTCCCTTGGGGCCTCTAATCCGATAAAAATGGTACGGAAATCCCGCTTCACTTTTTTGCGCTTCCTGTAGGCAGAGTAAGGGCGACCACTGGCATAGCAGACTTCCAAAGCCCTTATCACCCTGTGGGGGTTGTCCAGGTCTACTTCATGGTAATAGTCGGGATCCAGTTCTTTTAATTCATCCTGCAAGACGCCTAGCCCGTACTGCTGCTGTTTTTGATTGAGTTCCTCCCGGACATGGGCCGGTACTTCGGGAAAGTGATCAAGTCCCTGGGTTACCGCATTTATGTATAAACCGCTACCGCCCACCAACAGGACTTCGTCATGCCGTGTAAAAAGCTCTTCTAATAACTGCAAAGTTTCCTTTTCAAAATCACCTACGGTATAGGGATCCTGTATACTCCTGTGCTGTACCAGGTGGTGCTTTGCCGCTGCTAACTCTTCCTCGCTAGGCACGGCAGTACCAATTCTCATCTCCCTGAAGAATTGCCTGCTGTCTGCAGAGATGATCTCCGTTTCGTAATGCCGGGCCAGGGTGACGCCCCAACTCGTTTTGCCCAAGGCCGTCGGGCCAACCACAACGATAAGCCACTTACCAGCCATCAATCATCTCTTAATTGGGTTCCGCATTTCCGGCAATAACGGGCATCGAGCATCAGGATATGGGCTTTGCAATTAGGGCAATGCTCTTCTTCCTCTTCTTCCTTTTTTTGAACTTTCTTCTGGCTATGGGCAGTGTATTCTGCAGTAACAATACCAGTTGGGACAGCAATTATGCCGTACCCTATGATCATGATCATCGTGGCGATGACCTGCCCGAGTCCTGTTTGGGGTGAAATATCTCCATACCCTACCGTGGTGAGGGTGACGATGGTCCAGTATACGCTATGGGGAATGCTGTTGAACCCGTGCTGTGGGCCTTCTACCATATACATTATGGTTCCCAGGAGTACGGAGATGATCAGGATGAAGAAAATAAATACGAATATCTTAGTCCTGCTGGCTTTTAGTGCCCTGAGCAGGTTGTTGGATTCCCCGACAAAACGGACCAATTTAAGGATCCGGAATACCCTGAGTAAGCGTAACGCCCGGAATGCAGTAATATATTGGGATCCTACTACGAAAAAGGAAAGGTACTTGGGTATGGTGGACAACAGGTCTATAATACCGAAAAAACTGAAGATATACCTGCTGGGCCTTTTAATGCAGATAATTCGTAAAATATATTCAATACTGAATAGTATGGTAACTACCCATTCAGATATATTGAGGAAATCATGGTACTGACCATCAATGGAAGGAATGCTCTCGAGCATTACTATAATCACACTGTACAGGATCACGACCAGCAGGATGATGTCGAACATCTTACCGGCACGGGTATGCGTACCGTAGATTACCTCATGCAGTTTGGCTTTCCAATGTTTTTGGGGTGCTCTGGCTTCCAATAGTTAAGAATTCAGTTCTATGATTTTCATTACCTTCTTTTTGTCTAGATATTCCCGGATCATGCGGCTGCTTTCGTCGTCAGATTTCATGGGTGTAATGATAGATTCCAGGATCTCCATATTATTGATCTGGTGGTTCAGGTCATAAAAGCCCAATCCCTGGAATTGCCCCTCTTTGATCAGAATAGCACTATATTCTCCTACCTCCCTGCCTTTGTCAACGATTAGAAAATTCTTCCCATCCAGTAATTCTTTTTCAACCAGGCCTTTTTTTCTCCTGCCCCGTTTATGGTTGAATTTTGGGTTGTTACGCCTTAACTCTTCCGCTTCTTTCAGCATGGCCACAAGCTCACTCCCGGTACGTTCAAAAGTCACTTTCTTGGTTTCTTTCTGAAGTTCCCGTGCACGGCTGGCGTTATTTGTAAAATGCTGGTTCACCCTTTTTTTAATGTTGCGGCTCTTTCCAAGGTATATGATGTCTCCATCTTTATTATGCATATAGTAGACCCCCGTCTCCGAAGGCATTTGCTCAACGATATCAAGTTGCCTTGGAGATAATTCGCCCTGGGTCTCTTCCCTGATGATCTCCCTGATGATGGTTTTATCGGAATCCTTGTGGAGTAACAATTTAAATAATTTGAGCGTAGCCAATGCGTCACCATTGGCCCTGTGCCTGTCACTGACGGCGATGCCCAGGGATCGTACCAGTTTGCCAAGGCTATGTGATTCCGCTTCCGGGATCAGTTTTTTTGATAGGTCAACAGTACAGAGGGTTTTGCGTTCAAAATTATATCCGAGCCTGCGGAATTCTGTACGAAGGATGCGGTAGTCAAATTGAGCGTTGTGAGCTACGATCACGGTATTCTCGGTGATCTCTACGATACGTTTGGCCACCTCGTAAAATTTAGGAGCTGTTCGTAGCATCTTACTGTTGATCCCGGTCAGGTTGACCACGAAAGGTTGTATTTCCCTTTCCGGGTTTACCAGGCTGATAAATTGATCTACGACCTTATGGCCATCAAATTTATGGATGGCAATCTCTGTGATCCCTTCTTCGTTAAACTTACCTCCTGTGGTCTCTATGTCGAGTATAGCGTACATATATTCTAATTCCTCGCACCAAAGATACTACTTCCTATGCGTACCATAGTGCTTCCTTCCTCTGTACCGATGTGGTAATCCCCGCTCATGCCCATGGAAAGTTCCCTGAATTCAGGCAATCGCTCTTGGAGACGATCATAAAGTTTTTTCAGACCTCTAAATTCCCTCCTCACCTGTTCGCTGTCTTCCGTAAAGGTGGCCATGCCCATCAGGCCAATTAAACGCACATTCTTCAGCTCGTCCAATTTCCCTGAATCGAGAAGATCGATGATCTCAGCTTCGTCAAAACCGAATTTCGACTCTTCCTCAGCGATATGCACCTGCAGCAGGCAATCGATGACGCGGTCCGATTTTTCAGCGCGCTTATTGATCTCTACCAGTAACCTATGGCTGTCCACACCATGGATCAGCGAGACAAAATCTGACATGTATTTGACCTTGTTTCGCTGTACATGACCGATCATGTGCCATCGGATATCCTTAGGTAATTCTTCCCATTTGGCGGTCATTTCCTGAACCTTGTTCTCCCCAAAATCACGCTGACCGGCTTCGTAAGCTTCCATGATCAGCGAGGTAGGTTTAGTCTTGGAAACGGCTACAAGGGTGACGTGCCCAGGAAGGTCTTCTCTGATAGATTCCAGGTTTTCCTTAATATTCATAGGGGTATCTCTTATCTCTGAAATATATGCGTATTATAATTCATATACCGTAAAACCACTTCTCAACTTCGGTTCAATATACGTACTTTTCGGAGGCATTACCAGCCCGGCGTCTGCCACGGCCTTAAGTTCCTCCATGGTAATAGGTAGCATTCCGAACCCCAGGGAGAAGTTCCCTTTATCCACCTCCTGTTTCATGAGTGCACTGTTGTCTTTGCCATAACCATACTGTATTCTTTTATCGTTCCTCAGGTCCCGGATCCCGAGAATGGGGTCAAGAACCAGGGTTTTGAGAATATGCGAGTCCAGCCGGCTTAAGGCGTCTGTAAAGTCATAGGCCGCTTCCCTGAGGGTAAGTAGGTAAAATTGACCTTGCAGATACATACTGAACTGGTGTTTCTGCCCGGGTTTTATTATAGTGGCTCCTTTTTCTTCTACAAAAAAATACCTGCCCAATAATTGGAGAATGGCTTCCGGGGAATGGCCATTTAATCCTTTAATCATCCTGTTAAACTCGTAAATACGGATCTCTGACTCGGGCACCAGGTAACTCATGAAATAGTTATAAGCTTCATCGCCTTTATGCCGGGGGTTCTGTTCTTTCAGTTCTTTTGCAAGCCTGTAGGAAGAGGCACTCCGGTGATGACCATCGGCTATGTAAAGCGCATTTATGCCTTTTGCGGCCTCCTGTAA
>JABDLH010000306.1 GCA_013003145.1 Flavobacteriaceae bacterium
GTACAGGAAGAGCTCGCCCGGGAACTATTAGGTTACGAGGGGATTAGCCAAGTGTATACGGCCTACCAGATGCAAAACAACAATTTTACCAAGGGCATCCCTTATATATTGCAGAACGGTTATAACCAGAAACGATCCGGAGATGTACTTTTTGTACCTCGCTCAGGCTATATCAATTATTCCAAGACCGGGTCTACTCATGGCTCTGCGGAGATCTATGATACACATGTACCTCTACTGTTTTACGGAGCGGGTATTGCCAAAGGTGCTACCACTGACAGGACAGAAATACCGGATATTGCACCCACCATATCTGCTATTTTAGGAATCGCATATCCAAGCGGGACGACAGGAAGCCCTATCCCGGAGGTTTTAGAATAGTTTCTTCCGAATATTTCTCCACCTCAGGGCCCGTGTGAAGGCACCTTCATCCTGGCTGACCAGGAATGGAGCCTTGATATCATATGCCTTGAAAAAACCCTGCATATTGAGTAAAAATATGAGCGGGTCTTTAAGTTTCCAGGCCATCTTCAGCGAGGCTATGACCGTTATTAAAAAGCCATAACGCATCTGGTACATCGCCATGCCCTGCAGTAACCTGGCTTTCTTATTATAGGCCTTCCCCAGGGGACGAAGGTGTTTTACATGTAGCTCATCTAAGGTGATGATACGGAAGCCATGGTATTGGGCTAATAATTCATCTATCGTATCCCAACCCATAGCATTTTTAAGTCCTCCTATGGCTTTAAAACAGTTCTTACTGTAAGCTTTGATGGCTCCTCGGACGTGGTCGCGGTTCATCGGGTGGTTCAGTTTCCATTCGCCTTCCCTGTTTTCCTCGTAGATAAATCCGCCTGCAACACCCACTTCACTATCATTTTTAAAAACGTGCGAAATCTTCTCAAAATAGTTATCGGGAAGGATCACGTCTGCATCGAGCTTCACGATAAAATCATATTCCTCATCCAGTAATTTGAGTCCTTCATTAAATGCATTGATAACTTTGCTGCCGGGTAAATGGAGATTAGAAGACTGGGTATTAACCTTCTCTATTCCAGGATTTCTTGTAATAAAGTGGTCGATGATCTTTTCAGTATCGTCGGTAGAATTATCGTTGACCACCACAATTTTCTCAGGCATCAATTTCTGGGAACAGAGTGAGCTAAGTGTTCCTCTTAAATGAGCTTCTTCGTTGTGGGCTGGAATGACAACATAATATCGCATAAATAAAAATAGGTATTCTGGAGTAATATAGGATTGCTTATAGTGGATGCTCCTGCCGGGTGGCATAGACCATATAATACCTTGGAGTAAATAGGCGGAGCAGGGGGCGTATGCCAAACCGTTTTACGGGGTGGCACCATTTGGTCCGGGCCTCGATCTTCCATCCTGATTTTTCCAGCAACCAGTCAAATTGCCAATCTTCAAATTCGTGGTAGTGGCGGTCCCAGGAATCCGTTTCACTTTTATAAGCCGGGGCAAACCAAAGTCGAAGAGGTACGCTGGCCACCAGTTTATCAGACTTTATGTGGCGAAGCACGTTAAAGGGAGCTAATAAATGTTCAAAGATCTCGAAAGCGGTAACGACATCAGCGTTGGTGTTGCTGACCGCAGAGAAATCGATGTCCAGGTCTTCGCCAGAGGTATTATCTACCCGGTACCCCCGGTCCTTGAGAATTTCTGATAAAGGATTTTTAACCCCCAGGTCCAGGATATGTTCCTCCCTCGGGATGTGATTTTCAAGAAATTGGATGGTCTTCTGATAACGCTTATGCGGAAAAGTCTTCTCGTACATTTCAGATTTGGTATACGATGGCGTTGATATTCATGCCTGCGCCAACGCTGGCAAATATAACAACATCTCCTTGCTGTACACTGTGATTTGCTAATTGTCCCTTGCGTACCATATCAAATAAAGTTGGAACAGTCGCGACAGAACTATTGCCCATCTCATGGATGTTCATGGGCATAATACCATCGGGCATCTCTTTCCCGTAAAGTTTGAAAAATCGCTTAACGATCGCTTCATCCATTTTTTCATTAGCCTGGTGGATGAATATCTTTTTTACTTGTTCAATTGACTCTCCGCTGTTCTCCAGGCAATCAAACAATGCTTTTGGTACGTGGGAAACTGCGAATTCGTAAATTTTTCTCCCGTACATCTTAATGTATTGCCGGGTATCCTTGGCGCTCTTATTATAAGAATCCCCGTAAAAAAGATAATAGGCCTCGTCCTGGGAGTAGGTAGCAGATTCGTGGGCAAGGATATTGCCGCCCCCCTCTGTAGCCTCCATGATACAGGCTCCTGCACCATCAGAGTAAATCATGGAATCACGATCATTCTGGTCTATTACCCTGGATAGAGTTTCACCCCCGATCACCAGGCACCTTTTCGCCATTCCGCTTTTGATATAAGCATGAGCCTGGATCACACCCTCGATCCAGCCGGGACAACCAAAGAGCATATCATAAGCAACACAGCGTGGATTGCGGATTTTTAGCAGATGTTTTACCCGGGTAGCCAGGCTGGGAACCGTATCCGCTTGAGATTTTCCATGGGAGACGTTTCCAAAATTATGAGCAAAAATGATGTAATCCAGGGATTCCCTGTCAATTCCCGCATCAGCGATGGCCTGCTCAGCGGCAAAATAACCGAGGTCTGAAGTGTTGTATTCTTTTTTGGCGTACCGTCTTTCTCCTATCCCGGTGATCGCCTGGAATTTTTCTATGATCACCTCGTTGGGATACGAAAAGGGTGAGCCATCCGCATTTAAGAAAACATTTTTGTCAAAGGCCTGGTTAGGTGTAACCACCGAGGGGATATAACTTCCTGTTCCTGTAATTCCGATATTCATGTCAGCTATTTGTTGAGAATCTGAATCAAGCTATTAAAATTAAAAAATATGGCAAGGTATTCTTCAGTTACAATACGATGCCCAACCAGGCGGAAAGATAAAAAAAGACCCGTTCATGGAACGGGTCTCATTAAATATTTAAAGGAATTTATGCTTCTGCATAGGCTTCTATGGGTGCACAGGTGCATATCAGATTACGATCTCCATACGCTTCATCCACTCTCCTGACCGTTGGCCAGAATTTATTCTCCAATACATATGGCAATGGATATGCAGCATCTTCCCTGGTATAGGGGAATTCCCAATCATTGCTTGTCAGCATATCCAGGGTATGAGGTGCATTCTTCATGATAGGATTCGGAGCCTCTTCGCTTCCTGCATCAATTTCGTCGCGTATGGCCAGCATAGCGTCGCAAAAACGGTCCAATTCGTTCAGGCTCTCACTTTCTGTCGGTTCTATCATCAGGGTTCCTGCCACGGGGAAAGATACCGTTGGGGCATGGAATCCGTAATCCATAAGTCGCTTGGCAATATCACTGACTTCAATACCTTTTTGTTTAAACGGTCTGCAGTCGATGATCATTTCATGGGCCGCACGTCCGCGTTCCCCTGTATAAAGCACATCAAATTTATTGGTAAGACGCCCTTTGATATAGTTGGCATTGAGGATAGCCATCTTGGTGGCGTTCGTAAGTCCGTTCACCCCGAGCATCTTAATATAACCATAAGAGATCAGGCAGACGAGTGAACTCCCCCAAGGGGCAGCTGAGATTGCCTCTATTGCCTGTTCACCACCAGTACTTATTACAGGGTTCCCGGGTAAAAAAGGAACCAGTTGTTCGGCCACGCAAATAGGGCCTACGCCGGGTCCGCCACCCCCATGAGGTATGGCAAAAGTTTTGTGAAGGTTCAGGTGGCAGACATCCGCCCCGATAGTAGCCGGGTTGGTGAGGCCAACTTGTGCATTCATGTTGGCACCGTCCATATATACCTGTCCGCCGTGATCGTGTATCATCTTGGTGATCTTGCGAATAGAGGATTCAAATACACCATGTGTAGATGGATAGGTCACCATCAGGGCCGCAAGGTTTTCAGAGTGTTTCTCAACTTTCTGCTCCAGGTCTTCCAGGTCAATATTCCCGTGATCATCGGTCTTGGTTACCACAACTTTCATTCCGGCCATTACTGCCGATGCGGGGTTGGTCCCGTGAGCCGAAGCAGGGATCAGGCAAACGTCACGGTGCGATTCACCCCTGGACTCGTGGTATGCCCGGATGGTCATCAGTCCGGCATATTCTCCCTGGGCACCGGAATTAGGCTGAAGAGAAGTTCCTGCAAACCCCGTAATGACCGATAGATCATCGGCCAGTTTTTTAAGAATATACTGGTAACCTTCGGCCTGCTCTACAGGTGCAAATGGGTGAATATTTGCCCAACGAGGCATGCTTAACGGCAACATTTCTGAAGCGGCATTCAGCTTCATGGTACAAGAACCTAATGATATCATTGAATGGTTCAGGGCAAGGTCTTTTCGCTCCAGTTTCTTCATGTAACGCATCAACTCGGTCTCAGAGTGGTAGGTATTAAAGATCTCGTTCTGCAGGAAGGAAGATTTTCTTTGAAGTGTTTCCGGTAATGAAAGCCCCTCGGACAATTCTTCTACCGTTACAGTGTCTTTTCCCAGGGCTTCACCAAAGATGTCGACAATCTGTTGAACATCTGCGAGGGAGGTAGCTTCGTTAAGAGCGATAGATAAGGTCTGATCGTCTATGTACAGGAAGTTGACACCGGCTTTTTCGGCTACCGGCTTCACTAGGGAAGTATCGGCCTTGATCAGCAAGGTGTCAAAATATTGATCGTTCAATTGTTCGATCCCCATAGTTTTTAATGCCTCGGAAAGCGTATGGGCAGATCGGTGAATTTTTCCGGCGATATACTGCAGGCCTTTGGGTCCGTGGTACACCGCATACATCCCGGCCATCACGGCAAGTAATACCTGGGCTGTACAGATATTAGAAGTTGCCTTATCCCTTTTAATATGCTGTTCCCTGGTCTGCAAAGCCATCCTTAAAGCAGGCTTTCCATCCATGTCCTTGGTGCGGCCGATGATCCTTCCCGGGATACTGCGTTTAAAAGCGTCCCTGGTGGCGAAATAAGCAGCATGTGGACCGCCATAACCAAGGGGAATCCCAAAACGTTGGGTAGTTCCAACAACCACATCGGCACCAAACTCACCGGGAGGGGTTAACATGACAAGACTCATAAGGTCTGCGGCTACTGCTACCTTAATATCCTTTTCATTGGCTTTTGCGATAAATGAACTCAGGTCATTGATCTGACCGTATTTCCCGGGATACTGAAGCAGTGTTCCAAAATAATCGTCCCCGAATTGGAAATCCTTGTAATTACCTACGACCAGTTCTATATTCAATGGCTTAGAACGTGTTTTAAGTACCGCCAGCGTTTGGGGAAGTATATCTTCGCATACGAAGAACTTTAAAACTTCCTGCTTTTTCTGATCCCTGCTCCTGAGGTCAAATAACATTGTCATGGCCTCTGCTGCAGCTGTACTTTCATCCAGCAGCGATGCGTTTGCCAATTCCATACCCGTCAGGTCGCTGACCACGGTTTGAAAGTTTAATAATGCCTCGAGGCGTCCCTGGGCAACTTCGGCCTGGTAAGGTGTGTATGCCGTATACCAGCCCGGGTTTTCCAGGATATTTCTTTTGATGACAGAAGGAAGCAGGCTTTCATGGTATCCAAGACCGATATAGCTTTTGAAGACCTTATTTTTTTCTCCCAGTTCCTGTATGTGATTCAGGAATTCGTGTTCACTCATTGCGGTATCCAGGTCCAGCGGTGCTTTTAACCTGATATCATCCGGAATGGTTTCATACATTAATTGCTCCAGGTTCTCTACGCCAATGTATTGGAACATATGGTGTAAGTCATTTTCCCTGATACCAATATGGCGTGATGCGAACATGTCTGTCTTCATAACTGCTATTGCTTTTTTGCGAAATGTTGTGCAAAATTAGGCATTAAATCTCGTAATCATAATATTGCTAACCCCTACATTTTGAAAGTTTTTAACCAAAATAACAGCTTATTAACACTTTGCCTACTTTTGTTCAATGGGGCTGCTTAAAAAAAGCTTTGATTTTTACCTGGATGCCAGTGTACACGTGGCCCTGTCCGTGGTTGCCCTGATGGATATAACGGCATTTTTCTTCGATCTCAGGGCCGATGAACACTTGTATTATTTCATGTTCTTCGCAACCATAGCCTGCTATAACTTTATCAAGTACGGAATAGAAGCAAAGAAGTATCTCTTTGTGTCTAACAGCTATCACAGGTATATACAGGGTTTTAGTTTTATAGCGGTGATCTTTGGCGCGTACCACGCATACTTTCTCAGTCTGGAGGTATGGATCACCTTGCTTTTTTTATCGGTACTTATTGGGCTTTATGCTCTTCCTGTTCTTCCCAGTGCCAGCAATCTCAGGAACCTTGGGATACTGAAAGTTCTGATGGTAGCCTTTGTCTGGGCAGGGGTAACGGTCATCCTCCCCGTGGTTTCATCCGGAGAGTTGTTAACCTGGGATATACAAGTAGAAGCGTTTCAGCGAATGATTGTGATCCTGGTTTTGATGATCCCCTTCGAGATCAGGGATATGTTCATAGATCGTCCGGCGCTAAAGACTTTGCCGCAGCGATTAGGGGTAAAGGGAAGCCGTAAGTTGGGAATACTCTTATCTGTACTTTTTGTTATTTCCACCTTATTCAAGGACTATTTTACCGATGCAGAACTGTACTCAAAAATTATATTTGGAAGTCTTCTGGTGCTATTGATGCTGAAAACACGGGAAAAACAAGCGCAATACTTTGCATCGTTCTGGGTAGAGTTTACTCCTGTGGCCTGGTGGCTGGTAATGATGGGTTTTGAGTTGATAATTTAATGAGAGAACAGATTTTTTCTCATCTTATCTTTCTCCTCATCGGTAAGATATTGCAAGCGCGCCTGGCGGAACAGCCTGGTTAGCTGGGAGTTCTTTTTCACAAAACCCGTGCACAGAACACAACCAATCAGGTGGAACCGGAGCATTAATTTTTCTTTAAAACTCGCCTCTTTGTACTCTTTTTTGTTGCTGATGATCGCAGCTTCCTGGCATGTTATTTTCATGATCTGAACCAATTTTCATTAAGGCAGCCCATCAGGGCGGCGCGTGCCCTGTGGATCATGACCCAAAGGTTAGACGGGTTGATTCCCAATTCATTACAGATGACTTCAGTTTCTAATCCTTCTACGGTTTTCATCGTAAAGACTTTTGACTGTTTTTTGGGGAGTTTTGAGATGCAGTCCTGTATGGCAAGGCCCAGCTCTTCATTTTCTATGGCATCGTTTTCCTCCAGGCTGTAGGGGTCTGCTACCTGTTCTTCCAGCCATTCGCCTTCATTTTCGTTAGAGGATTTGTATTGTATCCTGACCTCGGCCTTACCCTTAATCGAATTAATCTTTCGGTAATGATCTATGACCTTTCTTTTAAGAATGGCGATAAGCCAGGTGCGTTCTGTTGCATTGCCTTTAAAATTGGCGGCTGATCTCAGGCCTGCAAAGAAAGTCTCTTGCACCAGGTCTTTGGCAACCTCAGGATCGCTGACCCGCGCCAGGGCGTAATTATAAAGGTAGTCCGCATAAAGGTCTACCCAGCTATCCGGTTCTAATACCGTTGCGCTCATAAACTTTAAACTTATACTCAAATGTAAATGAAAATTCAGCAATATTGCTACATTTGAAGCTCAGCTTTACCTTTCTATGAGAAAATTAAAATACGTTTTCATACTGTTTATTGGCATGGCATGCCAGGACAGGGATTCAATGTCCATAACGGAATATGTTAAGGATGCAAAGCCTGGCGACCAGTTGATAGACGTTCGCACCCCGAGAGAATACCAAGCCGGACATTTGCCTGGCGCGGAGAATATGGATATCCTGCAAGAAGGGGTGATATCCCAATTCCAGACCCTGGATAAAGAGAAGACCGTGTATGTGTATTGCCAGAAAGGTGTTAGAAGTGCTAAAGCATCTAAAGTTCTCGACTCCCTGGGTTTTAAAA
>JABDLH010000056.1 GCA_013003145.1 Flavobacteriaceae bacterium
CTATACCGCCCTGGGAGTAACCATAGGAACCGAGGAGGACAGCAAAGCCCTGAACCTGGATAAGCTCAGGTACCACAAGGTAGTCATCATGTGTGATGCGGATGTGGATGGTAGCCACATTGAGACCCTGATCCTGACCTTCTTTTTCAGGTACATGCGCGAATTGATCGAAGGTGGTCACGTTTATATCGCAACTCCACCTTTATACCTTGTTAAGAAAGGCACCAAGAAACGTTATGCTTGGAATAATAAAGAGCGTGACGAGATCGCCGAAAGTTTTAATGGTAGTGTGAGCATCCAGCGATATAAGGGTCTTGGAGAGATGAACGCGGAACAATTGTGGGATACTACCATGAACCCGGAGTTCAGGACACTGAGACAGGTGACTATCGATAATGCCACGGAATCGGATCGAATCTTCTCCATGTTAATGGGGGATGAGGTGCCACCGAGACGTGAATTTATTGAGAAGAATGCCGTTTATGCGAACATTGACGTATAACAATCCATAGTTACACAACAAAAACCTGCACCTCTGGTGTGGGTTTTTTAGTTTTGGGCAAAACTGTAATTATGAAAAAAATGATCCTGGCGGCTGCTATTATAGGTAGTTCCGCTTTAAGTGCTCAATCTAACGCTAATGACCTCCTGGCTGCAGGAGTTGAGGATGCAGAACGGTTTATGACAGATTACCTGTCACCGGTATCCGAGGCGTCTATCTATAGTATTTCTTCGGGCTGGTTTAATTCTGCCAGTGCCAAACCCCTGGGAGGTTTTGAGATCTCTGTGATCGGGAACCTTACCGGTTTTAAGAATAAAGAAGATAAAAAGTCATTTATCCTGGATACCTCGGAATACGAGAACCTGCAATTCCAGGATGGTAGTATTTCTAAAGAAGTATCCACTGCATTGGGGGATATTGAAGGAATCGGGGTATTTGTAGAGGCAGAAGTTGCTCCCGGGATAACGGCCAGGGAAGATTTTGAACTCCCTTCCGGTCTGAGTTCAGAAGGTATTGATTTTATCCCTTCCGGCTACCTGCAGGGAAGCGTTGGTTTGATCAAAGGAACTGAGATCAAAGCGAGATTCCTGCCGAAGATCGAGACAGACGAGGTCAGTATCAGCTTATACGGTATAGGTTTACAACACGAATTCACCTCTCACCTGCCCGCGGATAAGATCCTACCGATCGCGGTTTCCGGACTTATCGGCTATACCCATTTAGATGGTAGTTATGACTTTACCAATACCAGCATCATTGACGGGGAAAACCAGCGCATAGATGCCTCTATTAATTCATGGAATTTCCAGGCAATCGTTTCCACCAGGTTGCCTGTGATCAACTTCTATGGTGCTTTAGGCTACCTGAGCGGTACCTCTACTACCGATGTATTGGGAACATACCGGGTTCAGTCAGGTCCCTTCCAGGAAACCTATACAGATCCATTTAGCATAGAGAAAAAGGCAAACGGGGTAACAGCCAACCTGGGAGCCAAGTTAAAGCTTGGATTCTTCAGGCTGAATGCAGATTACAGCCTGGGTGCCTTTAATAACCTTTCATTGGGAGTCAATTTCGGCTTCCGTTAATCGTATACCAATTAACCGACCATTGTTCAATTCCCGGGACGCCTCAAGGTGTTACCGGGAATTTTTTTTGCGTCCTTGTTGCTATTTTGAAAGCGATGGAAACACAAAAAAACAGCTTTCCGGGGAAAGCTGCTTTAGGCATATATGGGAAAATTTGGGGACTTATTCTCTGAAGGCAAGCACATTGCCTTTCTCATCTTCCAGGAAGGTTCCTTCCGGGGTTTCTCTCATGCTTACCACCTGTTTTTCAAGGTCGGTACCGGGGTAAGTGATGGTGTAAAATCCATCCGCATACTCCCAGCTGAAATCTGTTTTAATTTCCAGGTTACTACCGTTATACTTATGGTAACGGCCAAGATAAACGTCGTTAAAAATCCATTCCTGTCTTACGGATTCCTTTTCGGTATCACTGCTGTTATTGATCTGCTCTTGTACCCAGATACCGATTACGGGATCATTATTATCAGGCACGCGGGTACAGTTACTCACGGCCACAAGGGTCAATAGCATTACGAGGGAAAATAACTTTTTCATTAAAGTAGGTTAATTACAATTTGGGTCTAATCAGAACGAACCCTTTTTCCTTAGTATTGCCGCGATTCGATGTACTACACAGCTTTTACGAAAATTTTCGTTGAACTGCACTTTTGCGCAAAAATTCCTCGATTAACTGCATTAATTAAATGCGGATGCCGGTGTAGCTGCCTGCTTTCACATAATGTATTTCTGCCCCGGAATTAGTTAAAAAATCAGTATTTTTGGCAGGCAAGAATATAAACCTAAAAATTTACCACACATGAAAGTTACCATCGTAGGGGCAGGGGCCGTAGGGGCCAGTTGCGCAGAATATATCGCAATCAAGGATTTTGCATCGGAAGTCGTGCTTTTGGATATCAAGGAAGGATTCGCGGAAGGAAAGGCTATGGACCTGATGCAGACCGCTTCCCTGAATGGATTTGATACAAAGATCACCGGGATCACCAATGACTACTCCAAGACAGCCGGAAGTGATATCGCTGTGATCACTTCAGGAATCCCAAGAAAACCGGGGATGACCCGGGAAGAACTTATCGGGATCAATGCCGGGATCGTGAAATCTGTTGCCAGCAGCCTGTTGGAGCACTCTCCGGATGTTACGCTGATTGTTGTGAGTAACCCGATGGATACCATGACTTACCTGGTACACAAGACTACAGATATTCCTAAGAACAGGATTATTGGTATGGGTGGTGCCTTAGATAGTGCCCGCTTTAAATACAGGCTTGCACAAGCTTTAGAAGCTCCTATTTCTGATGTAGACGGTATGGTGATCGGTGGGCATAGTGATACAGGTATGGTACCCCTGACAAGGCATGCCACCAGGAATAGTGTTAAGGTATCTGAATTCCTTTCAGAAGACCGACTCAACCAGGTTGCTGAAGATACCAAAGTTGGAGGGGCAACGCTTACCAAGTTGCTCGGAACCAGTGCCTGGTATGCACCGGGTGCAGCGGTTTCTGCCCTGGTCCAGGCTATAGCCTGTGATCAGAAAAAAATGTTCCCGTGTTCTGCATTCCTGGAAGGGGAGTACGGACTTAACGATATCTGTATCGGGGTTCCGGTATTACTCGGGAAGAACGGGATTGAAAAGATCGTAGATATCGAGTTAGACGATGCAGAAAAAGCGAAAATGAAAGAAAGTGCTGAAGGAGTAAGCAAGGTGAATGAACTTTTGCAACTCTGATAGAGCTGACTGTTTAAAAGGAAAGAGCCGGGAATTTGTCCCGGCTTTTTTTGTGGCAAAACCGCTTTTTAATACGAGTACAGGGTGCAAATGATACCTTATTATATAGGGCGACTTCCGATACCCGGGCTTAAAACATGATCTTCTGCCTCAGGCGGAATAAATAAATTGTCAATTCTTGGTGTAAATCATATATTTGCACGCTATTTACCAACACCATCTAATAAAAAAACGAGTGACCCATGCAGAATAAAGGTCTGATTAAGCTTTTTGCTTTTTTGTTCGGGATTGTAAGTATTTACCAACTTTCCTACACATTCATTACTAGTAAGGTGGAAAACGAGGCAGCTGATTACGCAGCCTCCGTGATCCCGGCAAACGAGGAAGATTACGTTGCTAAACGGGAGACCATAGAGGCCCGTTACCTGGACTCGATCGGTGATAACACCGTACTTGGTTACACAACCTACGAAGAGGCCAAGAAAAAAGAATTGAACAAGGGACTGGACCTGAAAGGCGGGATCAACGTAACCCTTCAGATCTCTGTAAAAGACATTCTGAAAGGACTGGCAGACAACACCAAGAACCCTGTTTTTAACAAGGCACTGGCCATGGCCGATACCGCCTCTAAAGACAGTGATGACACCTACCTGAATCTTTTCTTCGATGCTTTTGACGAGATCAAAGGGGATACCAAGCTGGCATCACCGGATATCTTTGCCAATAAAGGCTTAAGTGATGAGGTCAACTTCCAGATGACAGATGACCAGGTAAAGCCGATCATCCGAAGGAAGATAGACGAGTCTATCGTCTCTGCCTTCGAAGTACTGCGTGAAAGGATTGATGGTTTTGGGGTGACTCAGCCAAACATACAACGTGAAGGTACTTCCGGTCGTATCCTTGTAGAACTACCCGGGGCCAGGGATATCGCCCGTGCCCAGGACCTGCTCTCAAGCACGGCCCAACTGGAGTTCTGGGAAACCTACGAGCCCGGCAACCAGGCTTTGATAGGATTCTTTATCGAGGCTAATGAGCGACTGAAAAACATCGTTGGTGAAACCGAAACTGAAACGGTAAAAGAAGAATCAGAGATCGACTCTCTGTTATCTGACGTGGCACAGGATACTTTAGACCTGGGGTCGCAGAACAACCCACTTTTTGAAAAATTACAGTTAAATGCTCCCGGATACGCTATCGGGGTAGCTGCTATTAAAGATACCGCGCAAGTAGGCGAGTGGTTAAGGATGCCTGAGATCAGGAGACTTTTACCGGCCGAAGTGCAGTTCACCAAGTTCCTGTGGGAAAGACCAACCCAGGGAGCCGAAGTGGCTACGCTTTACGCGCTTAAATCTAACAGGGACAATGAACCTCGTATCAGTGGAGACGTAGTAAGTGATGCCCGTGCCCAGTTTGACCAGTTTAACCGCCCTGCCGTGGGGATGGACATGAATGTCCGGGGTGCTAAGGAATGGGAGAAACTAACCAGCGAGGCCAACCTTAACAATACAGGTATCGCCATTGTACTTGACAATAAAGTATACACTGCGCCCGGGGTATCCCAGGTAGGTGGAATCTCAGGGGGGAGCTCAGAGATCACCGGTACATTTACAGTGAACGAGACCAAGGATATTGCCAACGTTCTCAGGGCTGGTAAGTTACCGGCATCGGCAGACATTATCGACTCTTTCGTCGTTGGTCCGTCATTAGGGCAGGAAGCTATAGACAGTGGTTTTATGTCGTTCCTGATCGCCATGGTATTGGTATTGGTTTGGATGATCCTTTACTACGGTAAGGCAGGTGGCTTTGCAGATGTTGCCCTGGTATTTAACATCGTACTCATTTTTGGAGTATTGGCCAGCCTGGGTGCGGTTCTTACACTGCCCGGTATCGCCGGTATCGTGTTAACTATCGGTATGTCTGTGGATGCTAACGTACTGATCTTTGAACGTATAAAAGAAGAATTAGCTAAAGGAAAAGGTAAAGGACAGGCCATCGCTGATGGATTTGGTAATGCACTTTCTTCTATCCTGGATGCGAACATCACAACAGGTCTTACCGCACTTATTCTCTTGGTATTCGGTTCCGGACCTATTAAAGGTTTTGCGACTACCCTGATCATAGGTATCCTTACTTCCCTGTTCACGGCCATATTCATTACCCGACTATTGGTAGACTGGTATATTTCCGGGAAAGGTAGATCTCTTGATTTCAGTACGGGGATGACTAAGAACCTCTTTAAGAATATCAATGTCAATTTCCTTGGAAAAAGAAAGATAGCTTACATCATCTCTTCCATCCTGGTAGTGATTGGTATTGCTTCTCTGGTAACCCAGGGATTGGATCAGGGTGTTGATTTCGTCGGAGGACGTAATTACCAGATCCGTTTCGTAGACCCGGTGAGTCCGACAGAGATTACCGGAGAATTGACCGAAGTTCTTG
>JABDLH010000062.1 GCA_013003145.1 Flavobacteriaceae bacterium
CACCGGTGTCAACACTGCGTTTTACCCCTCGGAATCGGAGTTCAGCATTCTCCAGGAAATTTCGGTAAATCTGTTGCTCGTTATAGGCTTCCAGCCAGCGCAGGTAGGCCTGGCTAGCTTCAAATAATATCTGGTTCACAAGAAGTTCCCTGTCGGCTTTGCTTTGTTCCCGGAATAGTTTTGCCCTTTTAAGGGTAGCCATCCTGTCATTCATCAACAAGCCTTTAGCCAGGGAAAGACTAACCCCAGCGCTATAAAGTCCGCCCTCGGGAACTGTAAGTGAAGGATCCAGGAATTCCCCGGTATTCTCTTCATAATTGGCTTTAAACTCCAGCCCATACCAGGTAGGAATTTTGAAGGTAGCATTCAGCACATCGTAGTATTCCGTTCCTTTAAAATCTTTACGGTCGTAATCTACCTCGACCTTGGGATCAAAACTTCCCCGGGATTTCAATAGTTCTGCTTCCCCGAAGCCAATTTGCAGGTCCGCTTGCTTAATGAGGGGATGATGTCTTTTTACCTGCCCGATGAATTCTTCAAATGACAAAACGTTCGTGAGGGTGTTTTCTGTGGTTTGGCCATGAACCCCAACGACTATCGTGCAGTAAAAGAGAAGGCCTATGTAAAATGAAAAGAACTGTTTCATGATTTTCCCTTTGCCGGAGTTTCGGTTCCAGTACTGCCTTCGGTAGTATAATAATTTGGAGGAAATCCATTTAACTGCCTCCAGATCTCGTACCAGATCGGGACATCCTCTAGTAAGGCAATAGTATAAGCTCCTGAGCCAACCCTGACCATGTCGGGCCATGGCCTGTCATCCGGATCGGGGGCTATCAGCACTCGGAATTTACCATTTTCACTGATAAAGGTTTCAATAGCGACCACCTGCCCGCCAAAAGTACCATAAGAGGCATTGGGCCAGCCGCTGAAAAAGATAGAAGGCCATCCATCAAACTGTACACGAACCGGTTCACCGATCTGGATCAGCGGGATGTCTATGGGTTCTATGTAGGTCTCTACCGCCAGGTCATAACCGGTTGGCATAATCTGTACGAGTTTCTCCCCGGAGGTGATCGTCTCGCCAAGCCCTGATTTTATAGCTTTGTTGATATAACCGTTATTTGGGGCAGTGATATAATACTGTGAGTTACGGATCCGGTAATTAGTCTCCTGGTTCTCCAGTTTACTCACTTCTGCCTCGGCCTCAAATTGCCCCGATGCTGCAGAATATTTATCACTCCTGGCTTTGGAGATCTTGTCGGTATATTCGGCATCAATCCTCGCGATCTCCATTTCTGCATTCAGCACTTCATTCTGACTGGCCAGGTATTTATTTTCCTGGGAGATCAGTTTAGCCTGGGTCTCCTGTAATTTAAGACGCTTTTCCTCTACATCGGTTACCGCCTTAAAACCTTCCTGTTGCAGGGTTTGTGTCCGGTCAAATTGCCGTTCTGCAATGGCTATATTTGTTTTGGCAGCTTCCAGGTCAATACTATCACTTTTTACCTTGAGCCTGGATTGCATGAGGTAGTTCCTGGCCTGTGAAAGTTTTAGTTCACGCTCTTTCTGAAGGGCGCTTACCTGTTGGTCCAGGGCACGGATTTTATCCTGGTAAGATCCTACCGAACGTTGCTTTGCTTCTCGCTGTTGGGCGGTCCGCTCTACAAGTTGAGGATCCTGGTATTCTGTATAGATCTCTGAAATGAACAGTATGGTGTCCCCTTTACTGACGAAGTCACCCTCCCTGACAAACCATTTCTCAATTCGTCCGGGGATAGGAGATTGAATGGTCTGCGGCCTGAGATCAGGAGTCAGGGTGGTGAGAAATCCCCTGCCGGCAACATTCTGGGTCCATGGGAGGAACAGGACGATGATAGCGATCAGTGAAAAGGCAGCGATGAATTTATTGAGAACAGCATAGTGCCTTTCGTGAAAAACCCTGGAATGCGACTTAAAATGATCCAGTTTCACTTTCTGGTTGAGCTTGTTATGTGAAATGTTAAGCATGATTTCCGGATTTTGTCAATATTTTACCTTCATCCAGCTGAATGATCCTATTACAGGCCTTTTGCCATAAAGGGTTGCGACTGACCACGATCAGTGCCCAGGGTCTTTCCGGTGCTGCGAGGAATTCAATGATCCTTTCGGCGATAGCACTATCAACCAATTCTAACGGATCTTTTAATACCAGGAACTTTGGTTTGTGAACGATAGCCCTGGCCAGCACGATCCTGATAGCCACCGAATACGGGATATACTGACCTTCGGGATATAGTTTTGTTTTCAGGCCTTTGGGTTGTTCGCGCACAAAATCCAGCAATTCCAATTGCCTGAGAACATGGTGTACTTCCTCGTTAGAAATATCTTCCCTTCCAAAAGTGATATTCTCGAGGATGGTGCCTTCAAACGGGCTTTGGTCCGGGAGAACCTGTCCCAGCTTGGACCGGTACTTGTTAGGCCAGACACCTTTATAGGAGCGGTCGTTAATGTAAAATGCTCCGCCGGTATATTCCAGAACCCCCGAAATTATTTTAAGTAAGGTGGTTTTGCCGGAACCGGATGCCCCCTGCAGAAGAATACGGTCCGGGGCGTTGATCTCAAATGAGATTCCTTTCAGTATATCCTGTCCTTCCGGGCTGCTGTAG